>JASLCK010000266.1 GCA_030151865.1 Rhodospirillaceae bacterium
CTCAGTTGGTAGAGCAGCTGACTCTTAATCAGCGGGTCCAAGGTTCGAGTCCTTGTGCGCCCACCAAGTTTCAAAGGTTCACCAAGCCTTTCGGAAAACCCCGGTCTGAAAAGACCGGGGTTTTTGCGTTGTGGAATCTGCAGAAAGTCTCTGATCATCCATCTTCAAGATGGATCGTCGTCCTGGGGATAAAGGCGTGCCGCTGGGGAGCGGCTTTCACACGGTTGTCCGTCTCTATCTAAATAGACTAATTTATATGGTGGTACTTCCTTGGGGTCTGGAAGACGGGAGATCGTGCAGTCTCCTCCCAAAAATGTAAATATTATGTATGAAGGTTCTGGGTCTTCAAAGTAGATATTGTCTATTGATAGTTTATATTGATTTTTATAATTCTCAAAATTACTTATAATGGCATTGATAATGATGGGTTCTCCATCGATATCTGCGCCATCATCGTGACAATTTATTTGTTCTGAAGTTAAATTTTGTACTGCATTCACCGAGATTAGAACGGTGATTGGATTATCGTCTCGATCCATGACATCGGCCCGCATTTCCAAAATGCCGCTATTGATCGACAGGAAGTCGATGAAGCCATCGTCGAGAGAAAGGTCGTCGAGAGTCATAGACGTGCTCTGCAATATCATCATGCTCACTGGATGATAGATAAAAACTCTCCCTTAAGGGAGACTATCTACAATTATTAATTTTATATTTGTCTTCAACGAAGCGCATAAAAGAGCGGAGAGGGTGAGAGGCCCAGCCTCTCACGCGGGGGTACGGGGGCGAAGGCCCCCGATCAATCGCCCCTTCCTCTAACGCGACAGGATTTTCCCCATCAGGCGGCTGATGCTGTTCCAAGGCGGGCCCAAGCGTTCGGTGACGTTGACGGGGCCGATGCGGTGGACGGCGCGGGCGTGGCTGAAGCGGCAAAAGCCGTCATAGCCGTGATAGGCCCCCATGCCGCTGGGGCCGATGCCGCCAAAGGGCAGGCTGTCTTGGGCGATGTGCAGCAAGGTTCCGTTGAGGGTTACCCCACCCGAAGTAACGCCGTTCAGCACTTTTTGGCTGGTGGCGCGGTCGGTGGCGAAGCAATAGAGCGCCAGCGGGCGTTCGCGCTCGCGGATGAAGGCCAGAGCTTGGTCCAGATCGTCATAGCCGACCACGGGCAGGATGGGGCCGAAGATTTCCTCGGTCAGCAGCAGGCTGTCGGCGGGGGCGTTCAGCACCACGGTGGGGGCCAGCTTGACGGGGTCGTTCTCGGCGTCGCCGTGGCGGATCAGGGTGGCGCCTGCCGCTTCAGCCTCGGCCAGGGCGGTGCGCAGGCGCTCGTGGTGGCGGGGCGTGATGATGGCGCTGTAATCGGGGTTGCCCGACAGGGTGGGGTAAGCGCGCCGGGCGGCGGCGATCACCGCTTCGGCAAAGGCTTGGGTTTGCTGGCGGGGCACTAGGGCGTAATCGGGGGCAATGCAGGTTTGCCCGGCATTGATGAACTTACCAAAGGCGATCGAGCGGGCGGCTTTGTCCAGCCCATAGCCCGGAGCCACCAGGGCCGGGGATTTGCCGCCCAGTTCCAGCGTGACCGGGGTCAGATTGGCGGCGGCGGCCTGCATGACGTGGCGGCCAACGGCGGTCGATCCGGTAAACAGCAGATGATCGAAGGGCAGGGCGGCGACGGCCTGGGCGATATCCACCCCGCCGGTGATGACCGTCACCTCGTCAGGGGCGAAGTGCTGGGCGACCAAATGGGCCAGCAGGTCGGCAAAACGCGGGGTCAGTTCGGACGGTTTGATCAGGGCGCGGTTACCCGCCGCCAGGGCGTCGGTCAGGGGCGACAGGGCCAACAGCAATGGATAATTCCAGGGCGAGATGATGCCGATGACCCCCAGCGGTTCGCGCCGCACCCAGGCGCGGGCGGGCTGAAACACCAGATCGACCGGGCGGCGGCGGTCCTTCATCCAGCGGCCCAGATGCTTTTGCGCATGGCGGATGCCGCGCATGGCGGGCAGGATTTCCAGCATGCGGGTTTCATCGGGGGATCGCCCGCCGAAATCGTCGGAAATGGCCTGAAGGATGGCGTCCGTATGATCGCTGATCAGGTCGGCCAACCGGCCAAGCCGCTGGCGGCGGGTGGCCGCGTCGGGGGCGGGCTGACGGCGCGAGGCTTCGTGCAGCCGTTCGAAACTGTGGCGCAGGGTTTCCATGGTCATCGGGCGCTCCGTCCCAGGATCAAATCCGCCGCTTTCTCGCCGATCATCGCCGCCGGGGCTTGGGTGTTGCCGCTGATCAGGTTGGGCATGATCGAGGCATCGGCCACCCGCAAGCCCTCTAACCCGCGCACCGTTAAATCGGGCCGTACCACCGAACCGGCGTCGCTGCCCATGCGGCAGGTGCCGACCGGGTGATAGATGGTGTCGGCGTGATCGCGGATCAGCGCGGTCAATTCACTGTCGCTGGGATCGGCGTTGCCGTAAAGCAGCCGTCCGCCATAGCGGGTCAAGGGGTCGGAGGTCAGGATGCGATGCACCGCCCGCGCGCCCTTCAGGGTCAGATGCAGGTCGGCGGGATGGGACAGGAATTTGGGATCGATCAGCGGCGGGACGCTGGGATCTGGCGAGGCCAGGGTGATTTCTCCCCGGCTGTGGGGCCGCAGCACGCAGACATGCAGTGTCGCCCCGGTGGCCAGATGGACATGACGGGCATGGTCGTCAACGATGGCGACGCAGAAGTGAAATTGCAGATCGGGCCGGTCGGCATGGGGGCCGCTGCGGACAAAGCCCCCGGCTTCGGCGACATTGCTGGTCAAAAGGCCGCGCCCCTGACGATAGGCGGGATAAGCGGCGGCGGCACGCAGCAGGGCGGCGGGGCCATAGCCCAGCAGCCCCGGCCCGGTCATCCGCAGATGAGCGGTGTAATCCAAATGGTCTTGCAGGTTCTGCCCGACCTGGGGGGCATCGACCAGGACGGAAATGCCTTGGTTGTTGAGCGCCGCGCCGGGGCCGATGCCAGACAGCATCAACAAATGCGGCGAGCCGATGGCCCCGGCCGCGACGATGACTTCACAGCGCGCCCGGATGGTGCGCAGTCCGCCCGCGCCGCGCACCATGACGCCGACGGCGCGCCGCCCGTCAAAGACGATGCGCTTGGCCCGGCAATTGGCCTGGATCGACAGGTTGGGCCAGGTGTGGGCCGCGCCGAGATAGGCCGATCCGGCATCCAGGCGGGACCCGTTTTGTTGAAAGACCTGATAAAGCCCGACGCCTTCCTGGCTGGGACCGTTGAAATCGCTGTTCAGGTCATAGCCGAAACGTCGTGCCGCTTCGACAAAAGCCTGCGAGACCGGACTGGGCGAGATGGGGTTGGACACTTTCAGCGGGCCGTCGCCGCCATGCAGGGCATCGGCCCCCCTTTGATTGCCCTCCGACCGCTTGAACAGCGGCAGCACATCGTTCCAACCCCAGCCGATACAGCCTTGGGCGGCCCAGCCGTCGTAATCCTGGGCCTGACCACGGCAATAGATCATGGCGTTGATCAGGCTGGATCCGCCCACGCCGCGCCCGCGCGGGACATAACCGCGCCGCCCGTTCAAGCCGGGCTGCGCAATGGTGCGATAGCCGTAATTAAAGGCGTTGCGCCACGGCACCAGGGCCGCCACGCCAACCGGCAGGGTGGACAGAAACGACGGCTTGGGCCGTCCGGTTTCGATCAGAACAACGCTGGGGGCCTGATCCGATCCGACCAAACGGGCGGCAAGGGCGCAGCCCGCCGGTCCCGCCCCGACGATGACATAGTCCGCTTCCTGCATGGTCGGCTCCTTTTGATAAGGAGCCTGAAGATATTTGAGGATATCGTCAAGTTTTTTGAGGATCGCGCAATCCGGTGATGCCGTGGATGATCAGGCGGGTCATCAGATCGGCGCGGGAGGCGGTGTCGGCGTTGTCAGAACCGCTGAGCAGCAGGGTTTCGATGCCGTTGGCGACAATCAGGCTGGCGATCAGCGAAACCTGGGCGGGTTCGGGCGGCGGTCCCGGCAGGCCGCGCACCACATCAAGGCGGATGTCGTCCAAAAGATCGCTGGTGCTGTCCAGGGCGTACAGGCGGCTGCGGATATGATGCTGATTGCGGGCGATGAAGGCCAAGGCGCCGTCAATGCCCAGAATAAAGTCCAGCAGATCGGCATAGGACAGCCGCAGCATGGTTTCCAGATCGTCGGCGCGGGCGCGGGCCTGGGCGGTGATGGTCCGCACCGTGATGACAAGATCGGACACCAGTTCGTCAAAGACCGCCTGTTTGGTGCCGTAATAATTATAGAAGCTGCCGGTCGAGGCGCCGCTGTCGGCGATGATGGCGGAAATCGTCGTGCCATCCAGCCCCTGTTGGGCAAAGGCGGCCCAGGCGCTGGCCTTCAAGCGTTGACGCATCTGTTCGGAACTGGCTTCACGCTTTGCCGACGGTTTGTATGTGCGCTTCTCGACCATGGGATCGCTCGTCTGTCTTTGTCGCGACAGAGTGTGGCCGGGGGGGCTGGCGGCGACAAGCTGGAAAGCGCAGCCAGAGGCGACTTGCCAGCAGGCCGAGGCCGCCCCACATTGAGGCTATCGCTTCTGACTGATCATAGGACCGCCGCCATGGAACCGGCTTTCTGGCATGCCAAGTGGGAACAGAACAGCATCGGCTTCCATCAGCCCGAGGCCAATCCGCTGCTGACCGAACATTGGCGGCAGTTGCAGCTTGCGCCTGGGGCGCGGGTGTTCGTGCCGCTGTGCGGCAAGACCCTGGATATCCATTGGCTGTTGAATCAGGGCTATCGGGTGGTCGGGGCCGAACTGAGCGAACTGGCCATCGGCCAATTGTTCGCCGAATTGGGCAAAACCCCGGTGGTGACCCGTCTGGACGGCCTGATCCATTATCAGGCTGCGAACATCGATGTCTTTGTCGGTGATATCTTCGCCCTGACGCCGCCCATCTTGGGGCCGGTCGATGCGGTCTATGACCGGGCGGCGCTGATCGCCTTGCCCGCGCCGTTGCGCGATCGCTATGTGTCGCATCTGGCCGTGCTGGCAGCCGACGTGCCGCATCTGCTGGTCAGTCTGGAATATGACCCGGCCCTGATGTCGGGCCCGCCCTTTTCGGTGCCGCAGGCCGACGTGCATCGTCTTTATCAGGCCACCCACCAGCCCACCCCGCTGAAACGGGACGAAAACCCCACCGGCCTGAAAGGCAAATGGCCGTCGGTCGAGCAGGTTTGGCATCTGATCCCCCATCATCGTCAGGACAGGTGATTTCCCTGCTTGCGCAAGCCCTGCGACTTTGCTACAAAGCGGCCCTCGCGATTGCGGGCGTATAGCTCAGTTGGTAGAGCAGCTGACTCTTAATCAGCGGGTCCAAGGTTCGAGTCCT
>JASLCK010000273.1 GCA_030151865.1 Rhodospirillaceae bacterium
GGCGGCAGGCGGTCCAGGGTCGCGGTTCCGGCAATGAACTGGCATTCCTGGGCGAAGAGCAGACGGCCCGCTTCCAAGCGGGCCGCCAATTCTTCAGGCGTTAAAGTCAGATCGCTCACGCCTTTTCCGCCTTATGGGTCGGCTTTTCCACCTGACGCATGATCAGCCACTGCTGACCGATCGACAGGATGTTGCTCCAGGCCCAATAGATCACCAGACCAGCCGGGAAATTGGCCAGCATGAAGGTGAAGACCAACGGCAGGAAGGTGAACATCTTGGCCTGCACCGGATCGGTCGGCTGGGGGTTCAGCTTCTGCTGCAGGAACATGGTCACGCCCATGATCAGCGGCCAGACACCGATATGCAGGAAGTGCGGCGGGGTCCAGGGGATCAGGCCGAACAGGTTGAACAAGGTGGTCGGATCGGGAGCCGACAGGTCATGAATCCAGCCATAGAACGGCGCCTGGCGCATTTCGATGGTGACGTAGAGCACCTTGTAAAGCGCGAAGAACACCGGAATCTGCAACAGGATCGGCAGGCAGCCCGACACCGGGTTGGCCTTTTCGCGCTTATAAAGCGCCATCATTTCCTGATTCAGACGGGCCTTATCCTCGCCGAACTTTTCCTGAAGCTTCTTCACCTCGGGCTGAAGCTTCTTCATCTTGCTCATGGACTTATAGGACTTGTTCGCCAGCGGGAAGAACAGGCCCTTGATGACCACGGTGAAGATCAGGATGGCGATGCCGAAGTTCGGCACGTTCTGATGGATGAAGCGCAGGAAGTGGAAGAACGGAATGGTCAGGAAGAAGAACCAGCCGAAATCGATGGCGCGGTCGAACAGCGGCACCTGCAGGGCTTCGCGGTAGGTGTCGAGCAGCGACAGCACCTTGGCGCCAGCAAAGAAGTGGCTGGTGTTTTCCACGCTCTGGCCCGGCTGCACGACGGTTTCCGATCCCAGCCAATCGGTCTGGTAACGGTCCACATTGTCCACCGAACGCCAGCTCATGCGGCTTTTGACGGCCAGATCCTGGGACGGAACCACGGCGGTCAGCCAGTACTTATCGGTGAACCCGATCCAGCCGCCCTTGCCCTGTTCCTCGATCAGCTTGTCGTCTTTGAGCTTCTTGTACTTGATGTCGTCCTTCAGCGAGCCGTCGAACACACCCAGCGGACCTTCATGCAGGACATAGGTGTCCTGGGTTTCCGGGGTGCCCCAACGCGACACCAGGGCATAGGGGAACAGGCTGACGGCCTGACTGCCGGTGTTTTCCACCTTCTGGGTGACGGTGAACATATAGTCCTTGTCCACCGCATAGGTCCGCACGAAGCGCAGGCCCTGGCCGTTGTCCCAGGTCAGAGTGACCGGGCTTTCGGGGGTCAGGGTGTCGGCGCTGGCGGTCCAGCGGGTGTCCTGACCGGGCACGGCCACCTTGGCGTCCGCCGGGACCCAGCCGAATTCGGCGTAGTAAGCGCCATGGCCAACCGCCGCCGGAGACAGCAAGGTCACGTGCGGGCTGGCCGGGTCGGTGGTTTCCCGGTAGTTCAGCAGGGTCAGATCGTCGATGCGGGCCCCCACCAGGGCGATCGAGCCGGTGACCGAAGCGGTCTTGACGGCGATGCGCGGCGATGCGGCCAAAGCCTGATCGCGGGTCAGCGCGGCAGGCTGGGCGGCAACGGCAGGACCGCCGGGCACCTGAGCGCCAGAGGTCGGGGCCGGGGAGGCCACGCCGCCGGGCGCGGCGGCCGGGGTGGCGGGCTGGCTGGTCGCCTGAGCCTGCGGAGCCGGGGTGCGCTTGGCGTCATAGAACTGCCAACCGATCAGAATGGCCACCGAAAACACGATCGCCAGAAGGATGTTGCGTTGTTCGTTCATGGTCTTCTTTACCGGGCCGACCGGAGTACTGGGTTAATGGGAAGATCCCACACGGGGATGCGAGCGGCAGCAGCCTACCCCGTGCGAATGCGCTTGTCCCTGTAAATGTCCGTCACCGCCCTTTGATTTAAAGGGCCCGACATGATCGGGAACCGGATCATAGCCCGATCCCCCCCAGGGGTGGCAGCGCAGGATGCGCCGGACGATCAACCAGGAGCCAAGCAAGGCCCCATGCTTTTCCACCGCTTCCATCCCATAGGCCGAACAGCTGGGCAAAAAGCGGCAGCTGTTGGGCGGCAGGATCGGCGACACCAAAAGCTGGTAGACGCGGATCAGGGCGCGAAGCAGAAGGCTAAGCAGGCTCATGGGCGGGGCTGACCTTCGGACATGACAACGGCGCGCCCGCTTTCGCTGAGCGCGCCCACACGTTTTAGCGCGGTCTGCAAATCCTTCAACAACAGATCGAAGGGCCGATGCAGAGTTTCCGTGCGCCCGATCAGGACATAATCATGCCCCGGCTGCGCCATGGTCGGCAGAATCAAGGCGGCGGCCGCCCGCAGCCGACGCTTGGCGCGGTTGCGTTCGACCGAATTGCCGACTTTCTTGCTGCAGGTGAACCCGACACGCAGCAGCGGATCGGATACGGGCGCAGAAACAGGCGCACCGCCCGAAGGCGGCGGCGAGTCTTTTCCGGCGACCCCAGCCAAAGCGGGGGCCACCTGAAGGATCAGTCCTGGCGCGGCCCATTTACGGCGCAAGGCGGCGACGCGGAGAAACTCCGCCCGACGCTTAAGCCGCTGAACCGCGACCCCCATGACAGGGGTTAGGCGGACAGGCGCTTACGGCCCTTGGCGCGGCGGGTGGACAGCACGCGGCGGCCCCCGACGGTAGCCATGCGGGCGCGAAAGCCGTGGCGGCGGGCGCGGACAAGCTTGCTGGGCTGGTAGGTACGCTTCACGGGACGAACTCCGGTACGTGCTCTGGAAAAACGAAGTGTGGTTGTATAAGGAAGCAGGAGAGCAGAGTCAACCGCCAAGTGGGGGCGGCTTTCGCGT
>JASLCK010000299.1 GCA_030151865.1 Rhodospirillaceae bacterium
GACTTGCCCTAAGGTAAGGAACTGTCCGGCAGCCGATAGCATGATCTGGGGCGGGAGGTACTCTTGCCATGATCATCGCACCAGACATTGTTCTGGACGAGGTGCTGCGGCGTTGGCCGCAGACTTTGCCCGTATTTCTCCGCCATGGAATGGCCTGTGTCGGATGCTCGATGGCGGCCGTGGAAACCCTGGGGGATGCCATCCGCACCCATGGCATGGACGTCGATCCGTTTCTGGCCGAACTGCACGCCGCCTTGGACGGGGGTAGCCTTGGCAACGAAGCGAGATGCTAGGCAAGGGGATCAATCATGCAAGATCGTGTTATCGCCGCCCTGAAGACCGTTCTCGACCCCGATGTCGGGGTCAATATCGTTGATCTGGGGCTGGTGCAGAATTTGGACGTCGGCGACGACCATGTGGTGGTCGATCTGATCATGACCTCACCCGCCTGTCCGCAGGGTGATTATCTGGTGGATCAGTCGATCATCGCCTTGACCTCGGTGCTCAGCCCGTCGGTGGTCGTCGATGTGGATATTGTCGATTATCCCGAATGGGAACCGTCGCGCATGAGCGATGCGGCCAAACAGCAATTGGGTTGGGGCAAATGAACAGCCCCTCACCCAGACAGGTCGGGCCCAGGCGGGCCGAACCTCGCCAACGTCCCCCGCGCCAGCGCCCGTTATGGCGGTTGCCGCTGTTCGCCTTTGCCGCGCTGTCGCTGCTGGCCGGGATCGCCGCCGGATTGTCGCGCCTGGGTTGGGGAAACTTGGCTATGGCCGAACTGTCGCCCTGGCATGGCCCTTTGATGGTGGCGGCGTTCTTCGGTAGCGTCATCGCGCTGGAACGGGCGGTCGCCCTGAACCGTCCCTGGGCTTATGGTGCGCCTGCTTTGTCGGCAACGGGCGGGGTGTTGTTGGCGACGGGGTATTCCCCCCAATTGGCGATTGCCATGATGTTGGCCGGTGCGGCGTTGTTCGTTGCCGCCGCTGTGCTGATCTGGCGCAAGCAGCCGGTGCTCTACACCCTGGTCTTGGCGCTGGGGGCGCTGTGCTGGCCGGTCGGTCTGGCGCTGTGGGCCGGGTCCGGTATGGTGGGGGCGGCGGTGCCCGCCTGGATTTGCTTTCTGGTGTTGACCATCGCCGGGGAACGGCTTGAACTGTCGCGCTTTCTGCCCCCCAGCCGCTGGAAGAACCCATCGGCGGCATTGGTGTTGGGGCTGTTGCTGGTGGGAGCCGGTCTGGCCAGCGCCGATATCCTGGCTTGGACATTCGGTCTGGCCCTGGCGGCTTTGGCGCTTTGGATGGTGCGTCACGATGTGGCGCGCCAAAGCGTTCGGCAAAGCGGTCTAACCCGCTATATGGCGGTTTGTCTGCTGTCGGGCTATGTCTGGCTGGGCTTGGCCGGGCTGTTGATTGTCGTCTGTGGCCTGCCCATGGGCGGGTTGATCTATGACGCCGCCCTGCATGGCCTGTTTGTCGGCTTCGTGTTCGCCATGGTGTTCGGCCATGCCCCGGTGATCCTGCCTGCGGTGCTGCGCCTGCCGGTGCCGTTTCATCGCGGTTTTTATGGGCCGCTGGCGCTGTTGCATCTGTCGCTGGTGCTGCGTTGGTTAGGCGATTTGGGGCTGGGTGATCTGGCCGACTGGCCCGCTATCCGGGCCTGGGGCGGCCTGGGCAACGGCGCGGCGATCGTGCTGTTTCTGGTGGTGATGGTGGCGACCGTTCGCCACGGATTGGCCCGCGAAGCGTCAAGCCGACTGGACGGACGCGCCCGATTGGGGTAACAACCCCGCTTTAGTTTAAGTGACGCCCGTTTCCAAGAGGAACCATCATGACCCAATGCCCCTGCGGCAGCGGCAAGGCTCTGGACGCCTGCTGCGGCCCGATTCTTGACGGTGGCCCGGCTGCGACCCCCGAAGCTCTGATGCGTTCGCGCTATTCGGCTTATGTGCTGTGCAATGTCGATCATCTGGAACGCAGCCTGGCTCCGGAAGCCCGTACCGATCACGACCGCAAGGCCGCTGAGTCCTGGGCCAAGTCGGTGACCTGGCAGGGCCTGAACATTCTGTCCACCAGCGGCGGCAAGGGCGACGATCAGACCGGCGTGGTCGAGTTCGAATGCCATTTCAAGGAAAACGGCATCGAGCGCGTGCATCACGAAGTCAGCAACTTCCGTCGTGAGGACGGCGGCTGGTTCTATGTGGACGGCAAGGTGATCAACCGCCCGGTGGTGCGCAGCGCCCCCAAGGTGGGCCGCAACGATCCCTGCCCCTGCGGCAGCGGCAAGAAGTACAAGCAGTGCTGCGGCAAGTAAGCCCGGTCTGGTGCTGATAAAAACCGGTTCCGCCTGCGGCGGGGCCGGTTTTTTTATGGCGTGTCGGTCGGTGGCACAGGCTGGGCGATCTGGTCGTTCAACCAGTCCAGATCATCGCCTGCCGCCTGTTCCAGTTGAGCCAGGATGCGGCCATAGCGGTCAAGCACTTCTTGCCCGAAAACGGTCAGATGGGCCCCGCCGCCCTTGACCCCGCCGGGGTTGGCGCCGACCACCGGCTGGTTGAAATGGCGGTTCATCTCGTCCACCAACTGCCAGGCCCGCTTATAAGACATCCCCATGGCCCGCGCCGCCGCCGAGATGGATCCACTGTGATCGATCAGGCGCAGCAGGTCGGCCTTACCCGGTCCCAACAGAATGACCGGGCCCAGTTTCAGGCGCAGACGGGTTTGCAGCAGGCGGGATTTGTCAGCATTCATAATGGACGGAAGCTAAGCCCGAAACCGTGAATGTGTAAAGCTGTCGCCATAAAGGGGCATCTGATCCTTGCCCTTGAGGGCAGGCTGTGGCATTCCACCCGGGTTCAGAATTTCTTAAGGATTTCCCTGATGCCTTGCTTGAAGACGACGGCCCGCTGGGCGGTGATGTGCGGTCTTTTGGCGGGCGCCGCGTCGGCCCGCGCCGCTGGGCCGGTGGATGCGACGACCTTGCAGACCCTGGGGCGTGGCGCCATGGGGGTGGCCGACAGCCGCGTTGATCAAGATGATGACCGCCTGTCCTTGTACCGCCGCGCCGTTGCCGGTCCGACCGCCCAAAGCAAGGGCGATCCCAATCAGGTGTTCAGCCGTCTTTTGGTCAGTGACCCCAGCAAACCCAGTTCGGTTTATTTGTCCCTGGCGGGAACACAGGGATTCCGGGATGAAGCCAGCGGTCAGCAGGGGCTGAAATTCAACGACCTCACCGCCTGGGTCGGCGTTGATCGCCGCTTTGGTGATAATTGGCTGGTGGGGGCCGCCATCGGTTATGGCGGCGGGCAGGACAAATCCTCGGGCAACGTAGTGACGGCGGACCGTACCTCGCAAGCCGCCAAAATGTACGGGCGCTATGAAAAGGGCCGTCTGTTTGTCGATGGCAACGTCTTTTGGGCATGGAACCGTTATGACGACATCCACCGCACCAATCTGGATGGCACCATTTCCCGCGCCAGCACCAACGGCACGGCCTGGGGCGGCGGCGTCACCAGCGGTTTGATGTTTGGGGCGGGACCGACCCGTCTGGGGCCGATTGTGGGGTTCCGCGCCACCGGGGCGCAGGTCGATGGTTTCAGCGAAAACGGCGACAGCAGCTTTAACGCCAAGTGGACCGATCAGCGCAATTCGTCCCTGTCGTCGGAACTGGGCGGTGAAATTCAATACAGCAAGGTGCCGGTGCATTGGCTGGCCCCGCGCTTTCGTCTGTTATGGGAACATCGGATTTCCCAAACCGAACGTGACCTGACGGCGACGCTGATCAACGCGCCCGCGACGCAGACCATCGCCACTGGTGCCCGCGAAACGGATGATCGGGTGCGTGCCCGCATCAGCATGGGCGGGTCTATCGCCCCTGGCTTGTCGGGTGGTGTGGATTATGAAGCGGCTGTCGGCGGCGGCATGGATCAGCGCATGACTGCGCAACTGCACGTCGCGTTCTGAACGTTGTGGGGCGTCTTCGTTGAAAAGAAGACGCCCCACAACGTTTTCAGGTGCTGATCCCGGTCAGGGCCAGCAGGATGGCGCTGTAATGTAGGGCCGCTGCGGCAACCACGCAGCCGTGCCAGATGGCGCTGTGATAGGGCAGGCGTTCCAGCCGATGTACCGGCGCGCCCACGGTATAGACAACGCCGCCCGCCACCAGAAGCAGGCAGGCCGACAGCGGCAAATGATCGGCGATCACCCCGCTGGCGGCCAATCCAGACCAGCCCATCAGCACATAAAGAATAATCCGAACCTGTTCGAAGTGGCGCTTCCAGATCAGGCGCGACGCGATGCCCAGCCCGGCGGCGATCCAGATACCCGCCAGCATGACAAAGCCCCAGGTGCCGCCGATCACCAGCAGGCAGAACGGGGTATAGGTCCCGGCGATCAGCAGATAGATGGCCGCATGATCCAGGGCGCGGATATGGTCGCGCAGGCCATGGGCTTGCAGCGGTGGGTGGCTGGCGATGGAATTCAGGATCGAGCAGACGAACATGGCCAACAGCGACAGGCCATAGACGGTGACGGCGGTCATCACGCCGCCATCGCCCGATCGCGCAGCCATGACCAGCAGTACAATGCCGCCGCCCATGGCGGCCAGCAGACCGATGGATTGAATAATCACGTCAACAAGCAGATGGCGTAGGGTCATCCGGCCTCTCCCCCTCTTGTTTTGGGATGGGCGGTGTTGTGACCGTCCTTGCCTGTGACCTGAGTAGGGGCCGCCCTTGAGTCAAGGGCGGCTATCCTTAAAACCGCAGCGCCTATCTTTTAGAACGCCGCACCATGCGGAACGCCGCCAAAGCGCCGATCAGCGACAACAGGCTGATCGGCAGGAACGGCTGACGCACCAGCCACCCGGCCGGGCCAAGCGCCTTGACAGCACCTTGCCACATCATGTGGCGACGGGTCTGTTTGGCCCCGATAAAATCGGGGTCGGGACAGTTCCAGCCAAAATGTTCGGCAAACGGCACCAGCGCCCCATTGGCGACATAACGTCGATAAATGGCGCTTGCCACGTCGTCTTCGCCGGTCTGGAACATCCAATGGCTGGCTTCGCACAAGGCAGCGGCATAGGCCTGGGACCGCGCCGGCAACAGGTCGGCGGCGGCCAGTGCATGATCGACGGCGATATAGCGGTAATGGAAGCGCTGAAGGGGATGGGGCTGATTGCCGTCGCGCCGCTTCGTTTCCACTTCGCCAGGGGCAAGCGGGCCGGGGGTCGGGTTCGCCATATCAAACGAATAGGGGCCGTCGAAGCTGCCGCCGGTATAAAAGAAATCCGGGGCCAGTTCCGTCCCCATGATCTCCATTCCGTCATGGCGGGCGATGCTGGCGGCTTCGAACCAGGCTTCGGCCTTGTCGAGATCGTTGCGGCGGTTGACGGCTTCGCGCAGGGCGGCGGCGTATTGGGCCGCCTTGGCGCGGGTTTCATCATGTTCGAAATAGAGGAGGGCTTCGTCAAAGCGCTGGGCGCGCACCAGACGCCGCGCCAGCAGATCGCGCAATCCGGCCCGGGCCGGATTGTCCAGGACGCTTTGTCCATCAACGAACTTCTTGATCTCGTCGATGCTCAGCACGTCCTCGGCCAGATAGGCAACGTCTTGCCAATAGACCGTGCCTTGGGCATAGAACAAGCCCAGGGCATCGATAAAGTCGCCCCGGCTGGCGGTCAGAACGCCGTGTTCTCCACTCAGGCGGTGGGCGAAATCGCTGTTCTTTTCCCCGGCGGGCAGCTTTTGCAGGGCGCGGCTGGTCAAATCCAGGCTTTTGGCCAGATCGCCCGCCTGATAGGCCAGCTTGCCTTGCACCCACAGCGCCATGGGGCTTTCGGTGACGGCGGCAAACCGGGCCGCCAGATCATATTGCCCGGCCTGATAAGCCAACATGGCGGCGTTGTCGGGGTGAACCGGCGGTTTGCCCTGGTCCATGCGTGCGCGCAGCAGTGCCAGGAAGCCTTCCAACTCGATGGGGTGATCCGACGAGATTTCCGGTCCCCGCGGATCGTCGGGATCGACGGCGCTGGTGACGAAATAGCCTTCACGCCACAGGGCGTCGTAATAAGCCAGCAGCAGGGACTGAATGTCGGCATCATCCAGGGCCGCATTCAGTTCATGCTCGTTGCCCAGAATGTGGCGGGCGACTATCAGCAGCGACGAGACGCCGGTGACCGAGCCTTGCGCCGCCATTTGCGCATATAGGCGGGTGGCCGTGCCCATGGAGGTCAGGTACGCCGCCTTGGCGTCATCGCTCCGGCCCAGATGTTCGCCCTCTTTCTTGGCTTTGCGGTAATGGGGGCGGGCTTGTTCCCCCAGGCTGGCGACGGCCAAGCCATTGAAATCGGGCAAGCCCTGGGCCGCCAGATCCCGCACTTTGGCAAAAGCGGCGTCGGCGGCGTTGATGTCGTCTTTTTGCACCGCCAGCTTGCCCAGCATAAAGGCGGCCCAGGTGGCGCGCAGGATTTGATCCTGGGTGGGCAGGTTTAGAACCTCCTGAAACCGTTCCGCCGCTTTTTCGGGGGACTCGCCGCGCAGATCGGCCGCCCCGGCTTCATAAAGGGCGACCGCTTTGGGCAGGTTCTTTGCCACCATCAGGGCTTCGTCACCGTCGGTCAGCTCGCGGATGCGGTCCAACTCGGCGAGTTGGCTGGGCCATAAACCCATGCGTCGGGCTTTTTCCTCGTCTTGATTGGCGTTTTCCACCCCCCAGAACGCCGGGGTCTCGACCGGCTTGAAGCTTGCGTTGATCTGCGCGGTCAGCGAACGCAAGGCGTCTTCGGTGGTATGGGCATAAGGTGCCGACAGCGTGGCGTTGCGGTCGCCCAGCAAGGCGGTGGGCCAGTCGATGGCGCAGCCGATGGCGATGCCGACGGCGCTTACGCCCAACAAAGCGGCCAAAGCGGTGCTGCGGGTCAGACGGCGTTTAAGGCTCAAGACGAACATCCTTCTTTTCGAGAATGCAACGCGCCCATCCTACCTTGGTTTTCTGGTGCGCGCGCAGCAGACCAGGGGCGGGATGGTGCAAGGTCGGGGCAAGGGGGCCGCTGGGATTGCGGCGATATCCGCCTTGTCCGTCCAGAACGGAACAGGCGGTGGGTAAAAGAATGCGGCGGGGCAGGGCGACATCGGTATCGCCGTTATTGATCAGTGTCAGGGCTGTAACCCCGGCGGGATTGTCCAACGGTGCTGTTTCAACCTCAATCCGGTTGGTCAATGGACTGTGGCTCAGAGCCGCTTGCAGGGTTTCCAGACTCCAGTTATGGCGGTCACCAGGCAGGGGCAGGCGAAACCATGACACGCCCGTCAGATGGGTAGGGGGATGCTGTTCGACCGTCTGGAGAGTCGCGGCGATTTCCTGGGGAGACGTAAACAGGATCCTGCGGTTCTGACCCGCCCCGCCCAGGGACAGGGGTTCACTTTCCACATGGGTGATTTTGCCGTCTGTCCCTTTGGTCACAGCGACGCCATAGGTCGGCAGAGCTAAGCGGATCGGCTTGGGGCTGCGCCGATCCAGCCGATCCAGCCACTCCAGGGCGTGGCGGGCGTCGAACAATCCGTCCTGGCTGGGGGCAAGGCCGTGAACCTGCAAGGTGAATTCGTCCACCTGGGCCAAGACTTCGCCCAGATCGGGCGAGTTCAGCCAGTCGGGCAGGCCAGTGATGGAAAGGGGTGTGCGTTCGGGCAGATGAGGGCGCAAGCGGCGCAGAAAGTCGGCATAACCTGCCAAACGGCCGGTTGGACTGTCGTAATCCAATTCCAGGGCGGCGGGGGTGACGCCATGACCATGCCAGTCCGCCAGCACTGTGGTCAACGCCGCAGGCAGGGCGGGATTGTCCAGCGGGCTGGCCCAGCGTCCCCCCCGGCTTTCCAGGCGGATCACCAGGGTAACCGGCTTGTTGCTGGCGATCAGCGCCGCCCAGTCGGGATCGATCCGGCGCATGGGGCCGGGGCCATCGACTTCCCCTGCCAAAACGCGCCAGCCGTCGATTTGCGGGGCCAGGGCGGTCATGGCCTGGGCAATGGCGGGCGACCAGTGGCGCTGCCAGATATAGACCTGTTAGTTCAAGGCGGGATCGGCATGGGCAGGGCGCGCACTGGCCCAAACAACGCCAATGCAAAATACCAGCGCCGCGATCGAGGCGTTGCGCCCCAATGCCCGTCCATGCCCCGCCATAACAACCCAACAACCCTTTTAACCCAAGCGCAGGCTAGCACGCTCCGCCCCGCCCGGCGAGGTGCGCTAAAGTCATAAGAAAAAAAGGGATAAAACGGACAAGGCCCCCAGGTTTCCCTGGAGGCCTTGGATGGTGCTGTTGAGAGGAATTGAACCTCC
>JASLCK010000320.1 GCA_030151865.1 Rhodospirillaceae bacterium
ATGTGACCCGCTGGCTGAACGAGGAAGCCTATCGCGCCCGTGATGTCGGTCATGGCTATGGCGCGCGGGCCCAGGGCAGCTTTGCCAAACCGGGTGCCGGATCCGGCCTGGGGGGTGGTCTGGCATTCGAATTGGCGCCGCGTCACGATCAGGCGGTGTCGTCCTTCGTCGTCACCTATGATGATCCGGTGGATTGGACCGGGCTGGTTCTGGCCTTGGAATTTCTGATCTCCACCCGGGGCGAGCAGTTGCTGCGGGTTAAGGGCATCGTCAATGCCCGGGGCAGCGATCAGCCCCTGGTGATCCATGGGGTGCAGCATCTGTTCCATGACGCCGTGGCCCTGCCGGAATGGCCCAGCGATGACCGGCGCACCCGGATCGTCTTCATCACCCGTGATCTGCCGCGCGATGCGGTGGAAAGTCTGCTGGCCCACGCCCAGGCCGAGGCGCTGAAGGAAGCTCAGCCCTGATCAACCCGACGCCCCCGCTCCAGCTTTATGCCTGGGGCGGGGTTGGATCGGCTCAAGCCCGATGCCAGACGAAATTTTCGAAGGGACCGGGTTCCAGCGGGCGGCTGTAATGATAGCCCTGGATGATGTCGCAGCCTTGCGACGCCAAAAATTCCTGCTGTTCGACGGTTTCCACGCCTTCGGCGATTACCCGCAAATTCAAGCTTTTGGCCATGGCCAGGATAGCGTTGACCAAGGCGCGGTCGCTGGAATTGTTCAGCATGTCGCGGATGAAGCTGCGGTCGATCTTCAGGGTATGGAAGGGGTAACGCTTCAGATAGCTGAGCGATGAATAGCCGGTGCCGAAATCGTCCAGCGACAGCCTGACCCCCAGATCATTCAGTTGGTGCAAGATGGCGGCGGTTTGGTCGGGATTCTCGATCAGGAAGCTTTCGGTGATTTCCAGTTCCAGGCAATGGGGCGGCAGGCCGGTTTCGTCCAATGCCTGACCAACTTGTTCCAGAATCTTGCCATGACGCAACTGGCGTGACGAGGTATTGACCGCCACCACCATGTCCAGCCCGCGTTCCCGCCATTCCTGGCCCTGGCGGCAGGCTTCCATCAGCACCCATTCGCCAATGGGGACGATCAGCCCGGTTTCTTCGGCCAGGGGGATGAACTGGTCGGGCATCTGCAAGCCCTTGGCGTTCTTCCAGCGCAGCAACGCCTCGACCCCCGACATTTTACCGGTTTTGACATCCAGCAAGGGCTGATAGGTCAGGAACATTTCGTCTCGCGCCAGGGCGTGGCGTAACTGGGTTTCCATCTCCAGGCGCTTGCTGGCGTCGCTGTTCATGCCGGGGGTGAAGAAGTGATAGCCGTTGCGGCCGCTCTCCTTGGCTTTGCGGATGGCCGCGCCGCAATTTTGCAGCATCATCTGGGCGCTGTCGCCATCATCGGGGGCGACCGATACCCCGATGCTGACCGAGATGTAAAGCTCGTTGCCATCCACCTGCAGGGGGTCGGCAAAGCGCTTCAGAATGCGGCGCACCAACTGATCGGGGCTGGGGTCATGGCTGATGATGATGAACTCATCGGCGGCCAGACGCGCCACGGTGTCGGTGTTGGCAATAGTTGATTGCAGACGCTTGCCTGCTTCGATCAGCACGCCATCACCCGCGCCATGGCCCAGGGTCTCGTTGATCAGTTTGAAATGGTCCAGATCAAGCTGCATCACCGTCAATGGCGCATGGTTGCGGTGCGCCTGATTCAGCGCCTGACAAAGCCGGTCAAAGGCTAAAATGCGGTTGGGCAGTCCGGTCAACTGGTCGAAATTGGCCTGATGCAGCAGCCGTTCTTCATAGGTTTTGCGCAGGCTGATGTCTTCCGCCGCCGCGACCAGATGGGTCACTTCGCCATCCTTGCCGCGGATCGGGCAAATCTGGGTCTGGCTCCAATAAAGACCGCCATCCTTGCGGCGGTTATAAACCTCGCCCCGCCATTCCTGCCCCGCCAGCGCGGTCTGCCACATTTCGCGGTACAGGGCGGCGGGCATGTAGCCGGATTTCAAGATGGCCGGGGTCTGCCCCAAAGCCTCTTCCGATGAATAGCCGGTGATGTCGGTAAAGCGCTTGTTGACATATTCGATGTGGCCTTGCCGGTCGGTGATGACCACGGCCGCCGGGCTTTGTTCCACCGCACGCGACAGCTTGCCCAACAGGGCTTCGGCTTCATCACGGCGCTGGGCGGTGCGGCGTGCCGCGATCAGGTTACCGCAACTGGCCAGAAAGGGGGCCAATTCGGCCAACTGATCGGCGTTATAGCCCGCTGGGCTGCCTTGCAGTTCCAGAATTCCCGCCACCTCCTGCCCGGCAAACAGGGGCAGGGCGATGCCGGTTTTGCTCAAGGCGGGCTGTCGCTGCGACAGGGCGCGGTCGGGCAGCAGATTATGGGCTGCCAAAGGGGTTCCCGCCCGATGTTCCGACACCACCGAGCCGTTTTCTTCGCGCCGGACCTCCTGGATCATGCCTTGCGGACTGTCGGTTAAATCCATGGCGGCATTCAGCAGGCGTTGAAACAGGGCGTCGGGCTCGCTGATGAACTGTTCCTGTACCTGATTGAGCGCCTGCAACACCTGATTTTTACGGTTCAGTTCCTCGGCGTCGTGCTTGCGTTCGGTGATATCGAGAGCGGCGACCACTAGGCAGGGATGACCGTCATAGATCATCTGGCGGCTGTTAATGGCGATGGAGCGGATGCTGCGGTTCTTGGCGATATAAGCGACTTCGTAATCCAACACATCGCCCATGGTGTCGAATTGGCGCAGGTAATCCAGCCGTTGGGCCGGATCGGCGTATAATTCGGTGGTCTTGCGCCCCAACAGTTCGGCGGCGTGATAGCCGGTCAGCTTGGAAATCCAGTCGTTGGTGTAAAGGATTTCCCCATCGGGGCGGCGCACGATCATGACCGGCACCGGCAGGCTGTTCAGCAGCGTCCGCAACTGGGTTTCCCGACTGAAGGCCAGGGTCAGATTGCGCCGGTGCGACCGCATGGCCACGCTGGTTAAGGCAAAAATCAGGCAGGTGGTGATCCCGACAAACAGAATGTCTTTCAGGCTGCCCATCCAGGCGGCCAGATCGGGTTTCCAGTTGGTCCAGGGATGTAAAAGCTGGTCGGTGGCGATCACCCAGATCATGCCGATGACCATGTAGCTAAGCGCCACCGCCGCCGGAGAAACGGGGATCAGCGTGTCGCGCCAGCGGCGAGATGCGGGCGGGGTCTGGATCAAGATGATGTCGGGCCAGTACGCAAAATCATGATGATTGGATAAGACTTCTGCCGTTTTTCTCAAGCAACAATGCGATAAAAATCTAACTTTGCCCATCTTGGCGATGGTTTAAGTCGCATGTGCAATGGTTTTCCCAGGGATAGTCATACCTGTAAAAGGGTCATAGGCAATATGAGGGTGATAGGCCTAAATTTTTTACTGTGTCCATTTCTTGAAAGTTGAGTGTCCTCCGCAGGTAATCAGGATGGTTATTTTTAATCATTGGATAATCGATTGGTCGCGGATACCGAGAGTGGGATAATGCTCGGCATGGCATTTTCTTAAACGATTGGTTATAAAGCGGGTGCGGGATGTGAAATCCCGCCTGTTTGGAAGAGAGGACAGAAAAATGGCCTATAAGATTGTCGGATCCCAGTGCACCGGTTGCGGCGCTTGCGAATATGAATGCCCGAACAAGGCGATTTCCGAAAAGGGTGGCATTTTCGTGATCGACCCGGCGCTGTGCACCGAGTGTGATGGCTTCTTTGATTCTCCTCAGTGCGCCGCGGTTTGTCCGGTGGACCAGACCTGTATTCCCGCCTGACCGGGTTAACGTCGGATCGTCACCTTTGCGCAGGGGCCGAGCGCGGGGCGGCGAAAAACGAAAAGCCGATGGATCGCAAAATCCATCGGCTTTTTTGTTGCGGATAAGCCCGTCGCGTTAAGCAGGGCGTCCGGTTTTTATATCTTACTTGCCGCCCCAGGGCATGATCGGGACGGTGGAAATAGCGTTTTTGGGCGAGCCGTCGATCAGTTTGTCGGAATAAGACAGATAGACCAGGGTATTGTTGGGACGGTCATAGAACCGCACCACCTGCAGCTTTTTGAACAGCCAGGACCGGCTTTCCTTAAAAACGTCTTCGCCGTCTTTCAGGTCCGACTTCATCGAGATGGGGCCGATCTGGCGGCAGGCGATCGAGGCATCCGACGTGTCTTCGGCCAGTCCCACGGCTCCCTTCATGCCGCCGGTCTTGGCGCGGCTGACATGGCAGACCACGCCATCGACCTTGGGATCGCGGAAGGAATCGATACAAACCTTATCGTTGGCCAGACCCAGCATGCGAATGTTGGTCGATACGCATCCCACCTCGTCGGCTTGGGCGCAGGCAATGCCCAGCAGGGGGAGCAAAGCAGCGGCCAACAGCAGGGGGCGGGCAGGGGATTTCAGGCGGTTCATGGCAGGAAGCTTTCCTTGCAGTGCGGAGTATCCGGAAACCGGCGTCGCCAGCATGCCCGAAGCCGTCGCCGGGCGAAAGGGGGCGCAAGCGGGCCTTGGCGAAAGCGGGCGGCAAGGATAGGCTGGCGTCATGACGACCATTTTGCGCCATCGTATGACGGGTGGCCTTGCCGCTCTTGGGGTGGCGGGGCTGATGATCCTGGCCCCGCTGCAAGACGCCTGGGCCAAGCCGAAAAAATGCTTCACCAAGCCGGAGCAAACCGCCGAACAGGTGATCCGTCTGGGCTTGCGCCTGCGTGAAGGGGCGTTGACCTGCCATGACAAACCCTGGAACCGCGATACCAAGGCGGCCTGGGAAAAGATGGATCAGACCTTTGGTCAGCGTTTTGCCCAGCAGACCAAAATCCGCGAGCAGGCGTTCAGCCGGGAATTTCCCAAGGATGCCAAGACCATCCTGGCCCAATGGGATGGGCGCACGGTGTTCTTCTATCGCTACCATCCGCTGTCCGACGTCTATTGCAATTCCATCGGCAAGCTATTGGACGATATCAATAAGAAGGGATGGGGCTATCTGACCCAGCAGGCGGCCAAGGGCGGCGACGAGGTTAAAATGGATTACCGTCAGTGCCCGTGATGGGGGCTGGGTGCCTTGTGCGATCCAATAAAAAACGGCTGGCGAAGTTTCCTTCACCAGCCGTTTTGTCTGACAGACCTTGGGTCCGTCCCGATCAGGCGTCGCGACCGCCGTGATGGGCCGACCAGGCGATCGGGTCATGCAGGAACTTGCGCACTTCGTCCAAAGCGGACTTGTCGAAGTGACCGCCCTGTTCGGCGACGTCCAGCACATCCCACCAGTTGGCCAGATAGTGCAGATCGACGTTGATTTCTTCCAAGGTCTTCAACGCGCCGGGGAAGACGCCATAGAAGAACACCACGAAGGTGTGGGCCACTTCGGCGCCGGCGTCACGCAGGGCGTTGACGAAGTTGACCTTGCTAGCGCCGTCCGAGGCCAGGTCTTCCACCAGCAGGACGTGTTCGCCTTCCTTGAAGTAGCCTTCGATCTGGGCATTGCGGCCGAAACCCTTGGGCTTCTTGCGCACATACAGCATCGGCAGCGACAACTGGTCGGAAATCCAGGCGGCAAAGGGAATGCCCGCGGTTTCGCCACCAGCGACGGCGTTGACGGTCTCGTACCCGACTTCGCGGGTGATGGCGTTGGCGGCCAGTTCGTTGATCTTGCGGCGCGCGCGCGGGAACGAGATCACCTTGCGCATGTCGATATAGACCGGGCTCTTCCAGCCGGAAGTCAGGGTATAGGGCTCTTCCGGGCGGAAATTGACCGCGCCGATTTCCAGAAGGATGCGGGCAGTGGTCAGACCGGCTTGCTTCTGTTCCGGCGTGCGGGAAACGGATTGCATGGATGGGGACTCCAACAGGACCTTTGGACAGCACTGTACGGGCCTAATTCCCAGCGCGGCCTAGCTGCGCTATAGAAGTGGACCTCTTAACCCCGGGGTATAGGGCCAAAAGGCCGGTCAGTGCAACAACGATAGGGTATGGGAATGTCGAATGTGATCGAAATCAAGCGCGATGGTGCGGTCGTGACGGTGCTTTTGAACCGTCCAGACAAGATGAACGCGCTGAATTTGCCGATCTGGCAGCAATTGGGCGACGCTTTTGTCGAATTGAACCAGGACACCACGGTGCGTTGCGTCATTCTGCGCGGTGCGGGCCAGCAGGCTTTTGCCCCCGGCGCCGACATTACCGAATTTGAAACCGTGCGCGCCACGGCCCAACAGGCAGCCGACTATGACGCCGTGATGCGCCGTGCCTTGGCGGCGGTGTCTGATTGTCCGCATCCGGTGATCGCCCAGATTTATGGTCCCTGCGTTGGCGGCGGGCTGGAACTGGCGGCGCTGTGCGACTTGCGTATTTCCGCCCAGTCGGGCCGTTTCGGTGTGCCGGTGGGTAAAATCTCGGTGGTGATGGGGCAGCCGGAAATCGCCGGTCTTTTGCGTCTGGTCGGTCATGCCCGCGTAATGGAAATCCTGCTGGAAGCCCGCGTCATTGATGCCGCCGAGGCATTGGCCATCG
>JASLCK010000080.1 GCA_030151865.1 Rhodospirillaceae bacterium
ACCATTCGCGGCTGAAGCCGAACCATTTGCGCGAGACGTAATAGACCACCGCCCAATAGATCAGATAAGCCTCGACAATGGCGGCGACACCGCGCAGCAGAACCGACCCGGCCAGATTGAGCTTGCCCACCACCGTCACGGCGATAAAGCCGCCCAGAATGACGATGGCGATCTTGATGTAGAGTTCGGGGCGGATGGCGTCCTTCAGCCAATCAGCCAGACGGGGGAAGAAGTTGGCGATGATCAGACCAGCCACCAGGGCGACGATAAAGCCGCCTTCGTTGGTCAGTTTCAACGACCAATCGATGCCGAATTTCTTCAGATCGGCGGGCGTCACCGCCGCCAGATGAGCGTTGCTGCCGATGATCCAACTGCCATAAGCCAGCCAGAACACCACCGTGAACGCCAAGGCGAACCGCGCCGGACGCGCGCCCAGGAACCAGGCCCCCGCCGACAGCACCGCCGTCACGGCAACATAGGTGGCCACCAGGGCCAGACCACCCCCCAAATCGCCATAAGCCTTGGAAACCGTGCCCAAGGCTTTGACGGGATCAATCCATACGCTGGTACTGACCAGCCATCCCAACAGATCGGGACCGGCGATACTGGCCAGCCCCAAGACAAAAATCGCAAGACCAAGAACGACCGACAACCAATCTTCGGTCAATCTTTGCCGCGGCGCGGTGGTATCGGACATGCAACCAACCTCCTGACGACAGGGTGACGACGCGGCCCCCATAAAACATAACATTAGTGTTATATATATTTATATTCCATAGTATTTACGAAATATCCGGTCGGCAACAGTATTAATATACATTGTCTTGGTGTATTAACCCTTAAGGCCTTGAACCCTGGCCATAAATCGCGGAACAGGACAAAAGTCATGGGCGCATGAAATTCCACATTTAAACGGACATTAGTTTGTTTAATGCGCGACAGAAGCGCACAAAACCGCTAATCTTGCCAAACGGGGAGATCATTTTTCAGCAAGAGGACTGGCCGTGAGCGAACAGAGCGAAAATCTTGCCCAAGCCATTGTCGATTCCGTGCGCCGCATGGCGATCCATTACGGCTTGTGGTTCGCCAATTCCATCAACAAATTCGGCATCGACGCCGCCTTGCAGATGGAAAAGGATGCGGGCGACCGTGCCAACGCCATCGTGATCGAACGTCTGTGCAAAACCTTAGGGGCCGAACTGGCGGAAAACGGCCTGCCCGCCGCCCTGGTCAATATGCCTGCCGACCGGCAAAAGGAATTGTTGAGCGCCTTGGCGGTCAACTGGCTGGTGTTGGACGGCGTGTGGTTCCAGGCGGTCGAGCAGCGTGAAGGCATGACCGCCGCCAAAGAGGTCAACGACGCCTGTTGGGCGCATTTCTCGCCCCTGGAAGCCGCCCGCATCAAGGAACTGGCGGATCTGCCGGAAAATGGCGGACTGGAAGCCCTGGCCAAGACCTTCGTGCATCGGCTTTATGGCGCCATCAACGAGCAGGAAGTCTTCTTTGAGGATGACGGCGCCCTGGTCATGCGCATGACCAAATGCCGGGTGCAGGCGGCGCGTCAACGCAAGGGCCTGCCCGATTATCCCTGCAAATCGGGCGGCGTGGTGGAATACACCACCTTTGCCCGAACCGTCGATCAGCGCATTTCCTGCGAATGCATCGCCTGCCCGCCTGACCCGCACCCGGACGGCTGGTTCTGTTCCTGGCGCTTCACCGTCCAAGACGCCTGAACCGATAAAAAACGCCGCCGGGCTTCTGCCCCGGCGGCGTTGATCTTTAAGGCAAATGATGCCGGAAGATTCACTTCCCGCTCTTGCCCAGATCGGCAATGCGCTCGTCGAACTTGGCGATCAGGGCAGCATAGCCGCCATCCTTCAGCACGCTGACATATTGCGACCGCCAACTGGCCAATTCGCTGACATCGCCGTTATAAAACACATCGATCAGCTTCCAGCCGCCATCGGCCTGACGCAGGCGATAGACCAGCTTGGTTTCGCTGTTGTCCTTGTCCACCAGATGGGTATTGGCCACCAACCCGACATCGGGAGGCGAGGCTGGGGTGATGGACAGGATCTCGCTCTTTTCACCGGCGTAATCGGTCAGACGCGACGCATAGGTCGCCGCCGACAACCGCATGACCCGGTCGGTTACTGCCGCCTTCTGTTCATCACTGAAAGTTTTCCAATGGCTGCCGGTGGCAATCCGGGCCATTTCGGGGAAGTTGAACGAGGCTTTCAGCAAGGGGGTCAGCTTCTCGACCCGGCCTTGGAACCCCAGGGTCTTGGCGTCCTTCATGACCGCGATCAGGCCATGATTGAAGCTATCCACCAAGGTGGTCGCCGCCGGGTCGGCCTGTTGGGCCTGAACAGGAGCAGTCAGCAACAGCGAGGCGAACAGCACCCCAATCAGGGCCGACAAGGAAAACTTGCGCATACTCTCTTCCTTACCAAGGGAGCAGATATCAAACCGGCTGCGCCGCCGTCCCGCGCCGACGGGGCGGGAAGCAACGCATCAGCGCCGGTAAAACGATGATCGTGCAGATCAATGTCAAAGTGATGGCAATGCCCAGGACAATACCCATGCTGGCGGTGCCCTGGTGCGGCGACAGCGCCATGCTGCCAAAGGAATCGATGGTCGCCAGGGCGCTGAACATCACCGCGCGCGGGGTCGATGTGCGCATCAACTCGGTCGGGTCGGATTCAAGGCGTTCGCGGTAGACGAACTGAATACCGTTGGCCATGCCCAAGCCGAACAACAGCGGCAAGGCGACGATGTTGACGAAGTTGAAGGCCAGCCCGAACGCCACCATCAAGGCCAGGGTCAGCAGCGCCGCCAGCACCAATGGCGCAAACACCAGCACCACATCGCGGACATTGCGCAGCAACAGGCCGAACAGCAACAGCAACGCCCCCAAGGTCAGACCGGTGGCGGTCCACAGCGCCGTGACCACCGTTTCCCCGGCTTCCAGGATCGTCACCGGGGTGCCGGTAACGTCGGGCACCACTGCCTGCACCGCATGGACAAAGCCGCGCATGGCGGAACGGCGGGTGATGTCGCCGACCGGATAGATGTCCACCCTGACCCGCCCGTCCGAAGCAATCTGGCGGTCCTGCACATATTTCGGCACGTCGGTCATGCTGATGGGCTGGGCCATCATGGCGTCGCGCAACGTCGTCACCTGGGCGGGCAGCCCCGACAGCAAACGCCGCTGCAGTTCTTGCAGGACACTGTCCTTACTGAAATCCAGCTTACGCAACGACGCCAAAAGATGGGCCGATGCCGGGGTCGGCGCGGCTTCGATCTGCGTCACCAAGGCCTGCCACGCCGTGCGGGCGGCAACCAAATCCGCCTGACGGCTGGGGGTCTGGGGGGCCGAGAACAGCGGCGACAGAAACAACGCCATGCTTTCGATGGTTGCCAGCTTGTCGTCTTGATCGTCGGGCACCAGACTGGTGTCGGTGACAACCCGCGACACGGCAGGCACCTTTTTCAGCCGCGCCGCCATCTCGGCCGCCTCGGCCTGATTGCGGGCCAGGGCGGTGATGAAATAAGGCGTGTTCTCGCCGCCGTCGCGCATCAGATCCTTTAGGGCGCGCACAGATTCCGACTTGGGATCTTTCAGCCGCATCGGATCGAAATCAAAAGAGATACGCGGCACCGCGATCACCGCCGTCACCGCCAGCAGCGCTGCGCCAATCACCACCGGACGGCCATAACGCGACGGATTCAACCCCAGGAACGGACGCGGACGCGGGGCCTTTTGCAAACGCTGCGTCACCTCGCGGGGGAACGGCGTCAGGGCCAGCAAAGCGGGCAGGACCGTCAGATTGGCGGCAAACGCGATGAACATACTGATGCCCGCGATCAGCCCCAGCTCGGCCAAACCCCGATACGGCGTCGGCAGGAAGGAGAAGAAGCCAATCCCGGCGGCGGCGGCGCACAAAGCCAGCGGTCCGCCAATTCCGGCCGAGGCCCACCGCAGCGACAAAGCCATGTCGAAACGGCCTTCCTGGGCGAAACGGTACAGACCTTCCCGGTACCGCAAGGCAAAGTGAATGCCGAAATCGACGCCGATGCCAATAAACAGCACGGCAAAAGCCACCGACAGCACATTCAGTTCCCCCACCAGGGGGATTGCCAGCGCTGCCGTCCAGACCAGACCGACCAGCAGGGTCACCAGCACGGGGACCACCAGACGGATGCTTTTCAGGCAAACGAACAGCAGAATGCAGACCACGGCCAAAGCCAAAACATTGCTGATACCCAGACTATTTTCCACACTCAGCAATTCTTCGTGGGCCAGCGCGCCCGACCCGGTCAGGCGCAGGGTCACGCCGTGGCGTTGGTCCAGCTTCAGCTCGGCGGCAATAGCGCGGATCGAGGCGATGGCCTTGGCCGCCGGATGCAAGGTGGCATAATCAATCACCGGCTGGATGACAATCAACTCGCGTGTGCCGGTTTCCCCGGTCAGGACTTCACGCCAGGAGAATTGACCGAACTTACCCGCCGCCTGGGCGTCGGCCACCCGCGCCGCCTGGGACAAAACCTTATCGATATCCTTGGCCGACGGCCCGCCCGGCTCGGTCGAGGCTTTCAGCATCTGCCCCAGCAGATCGAACAGAGTGGCCAAACTGGGGTCCCGCCACAAAGTCGCCAGAACCGGCTGCGCCGCCGCCAGTTGGTCGCTGGTTTGTTCCAACTCGGCCGGGGTCATGTAAAGGAAGGCGTTCTTACGGAAGAACGGATCGCTTTCGGGATGAAACACCGTGCCGAACAGATCGGGCTGATGACGCAGCCGCTCGGCCAAGCGAGCCGTGGCGTCGGCGGTAATGTCGCTGGTGGCCCCATCAACCACGATGACGATTTCGTCACTGGTCTGGGGAAAGGCCGCGTCCAGTTCCACCGCCCGTTTACGAAACGGCAGATCAGGCGACAGCATATTGCCGACATCGGTGTCGATGGACAGGTTGTTGGCAACGTACACCCCGCCGCCGACCGCGCTCAGCACCGAAGCCAGCGCAATCCACAAAGCCCACCGGCGACAGAATTCGACCCAGGCGACCAGGCGGTCACGCAGAAAAGGGGTCAGATCAAAGGTCATGCCTTAAGCCTCGGACGGAATTTAGGGTGATTCGGGGAAAATACGTCATCACACGCTCAATTCAACAGCATTGTGCCAATTTTCATCAACGCTGGTCGAGTTTCACAAAAACAGAGTAAAGACTTTTAAGAGATAGAAAGAAATCGTCAGTCGGGTAAATCGGAAAAATCCCCAGGCTGATATTCAAGAATATCCCCAGGCTGACAATCCAACGTCTGACAAATCAACTCTAGAGTACTGAACCGTACAGCCTTGGCTTTCCCGGTCTTCAGAATGGATAGATTGGCCAAAGAAATACCGACCCGTTCGGATAAATCCATCAGGCGCATTTTGCGCTTGGCCAACATCACATCAAGATTAACGACAATCGGCATCGTTTCGTCTCAGACTGTCAGGCTAAAGGAATCCTGCAATTCCACGCCACGCCGCATGATCTTGCCCAGAACAAAGAAGAAGGCGCCCGCCATGATCAGGTCCGACTGCACGATCGACAAGAACGGCATGTCGGCCAACCAAGGCGTTACGCCGCGCCAGAAAAAGAAGTAATTCAGGGCCGGATACATTGCCGTTCCCAACACCCCCATGACCGTCATGGCGACCCCCAGGCGCATGTAACACCGGGTCACATACACATCAAACAGCATGCCCCGCCGATAGCGCAAAGCCAGTCGGCCGATTTCGACGATGCACAGCAACCACACAGCATCGGGTGACATCACGATCGCGGCAAAAACCCAGGCATCGAAACTGGACAACCAATGAAAGGTGGTCCGCCAGATCTCGTCGCCTTTGGTCAGCACAATGGGCTCGTCGGTCAATAATTGCGACAACGGCGAGACGACATTCTGCACACCAGCCAGAATGGCCAGCACCAGCAAAATCGTGCTCCAACGCGACAAAGTGGGATCGTTCATGTTTGCACACCCAGCCCCAAAGCGGCACACGCCGCCAGGAAGCATGTTAAACAGATAGTATTTATTGCTTATCAATAAATTTTTGATGCGTCAACGGAAACCAGACCTTGCCATCAGAACGCCTTGATGCCGCCACATCCGTCTGTTGAAATCCCGGTCAACAGCAATTGAATGGATGGCTGGTGATGGCCGCCCCCTCTGTCGAACATATAGTTCTGAACCGCCTTGCTTTTGGCCCAAGCGCCGAAGATCTGGCGCAAATCCGCATTGCGGGCATAGACCGCTGGATCGACCAGCAATTGACGCCCGACAGCGGTGACGATGCCGCGTTAGCCCAGCGGTTGACTGCGGCGCGCCTGCGCATCCGCTATAACGGCGGCGACGGTTATCCGGCCCTGGACGAAATGCGTCCCCTTGCCACGCTGAACCAGGATATTGCCCAACTTTGGCCGTTGACCGACGGCAAACAGCCGATGGCCGGTCAGGAACGTCAGCGTCCGCGCCAGGAAGTCGCGGCAGCCACCCTGATCCGCGCCTTTCATTCCCGCTGGCAATTGCGCGAAGTGCTGGTGGATTTCTGGCACAATCATTTCAATGTCAATGCCGCCGGAGATCATGCCGTCAGCGCCGCCCTGCCCGCCTATGACCGGGTCATCCGCGAACACACCCTGGGCAATTTCCGCGATTTTCTGGAAGCCGTGGCGACCAGTCCGGCCATGCTGATTTTCCTCAACAACCGCACATCGCGCGCCGGCAACGCCAACGAGAATTACGGGCGCGAACTGCTGGAGCTTCACACCCTGGGCGTCGACGGCGGCTACACCCA
>JASLCK010000377.1 GCA_030151865.1 Rhodospirillaceae bacterium
AGCAGGCGCCCGGACAAATCACAATAAGCGGGGGCCGCCGATCAACAGAGCGGCCAGGCAAACAGGGGGGGGGCGGGCAAACAGGCGGCCAGGCAAACAGGCGGGTGGGAGCGGGACGGGCGCCCACCCGCCCCCGGGTTGCTGACGTGGGGTGTGCGTAAACCGGGGGCGGGGAGGGCTCGGGCGCTGGCCGGATGGGGTGGTGGGTTCCGGCTGGGGGCGTCCGATCTTGCAGGAACCGTGGCGTGGTTCCGTTTTGATGAGGGTATTAAGCCCTGTCTCGGTAACGGCTTTATGTCGTCCGGGGGGGAATTTGGTAACGCTGTGTTTCAGCCCGAGACGGGGAAACCCAGGGTTACGCGAAAGCGCTGCCAGCCTGACGCGGCTGTCGGTATAGTAAGCTTATGACTGAACCGACCGCTCCCCATATCCTGGTTGTCGATGACGACCGCGAAATCCGCGACCTGCTGTCGCGGTTCCTGATCAAGCATGGCCTTCGGGTCACCGCCGCCCGCGATGGGCAGGAAATGATGCGCGCTTTGGGCGAATGCGGCATCGATCTGGTGGTGCTCGACGTCATGATGCCCGGTGAAGATGGCCTGTCCCTGTGCCGCCGTTTGCGGGCGCAATCGTCGTTGCCGGTGATCATGCTGACTGCCATGGGCGAAGATACTGATCGCATCATCGGGTTGGAAATGGGGGCCGACGATTATGTCGCCAAGCCGTTTAACCCGCGGGAATTGCTGGCCCGCATCAAGGCCGTCCTGCGCCGTACCCAGTCCTTGCCCGCTGCCGCCGCCCCCGATGAAGCCGACGTGTTGCGCTTTGACGGTTGGGCGCTGGATTTGGGGTCGCGCCGTCTGACTTCGCCCGAGGGGGAGGATGTGACCCTGTCCACTGGCGAATATGAATTGCTTTATGCCTTTGTTACCCATCCCCGACGGGTGCTGTCGCGCGATCAGTTGCTGGATCTGGCGCGCGGCCGTTCCGCCGTGCCGTTCGACCGCAGCATCGACATTCAGGTGATGCGTTTGCGCCGCAAGATCGAGCCCGATCCCAAGGAACCGCGTCTGATCAAGACCGTGCGTGGCGGCGGCTATATCTTTGCCGCCGAGGTGGGGGCATGAAACGGCTGTTTCCCGACAGTCTGGTCGGTCGCACCTTGCTGGTTCTGGTGCTGGGGCTGCTCTTGTCGCAATTGGCGGGCATGCTCATCTTCGAGGCCAACCGCAGCCGTTTGGTGGACCGCATGAGCGGGCGTCAGGTGGCCGAACGCATCGCCGGGGCGGTCAAGACTTTTTCGGCCAGTGCCGAGATGGACCGCCTGAAGCTGCTCAGGGTCATGGACAGCGAAGGCTTGCGGGTTGGTTGGGGCACCGAACCGGTGGTCAGTCAGACCGATTTCGAGGGGCCCGCGTCGGAAATTCGCGGCGAGATTCAGGCGCTGATCCCCGGCCATGAGGTGTTCGTGTCGGTGCGCATGCCGCCGCCGCCGCCGCCCGTGGGCGAACCGGATCACGGTCCCGGCTTGCGCCATCCCGGCCCGGTGGCGCGGATTGCCTTGCAGTTGGACGATGGCAACTGGTTGAATTTTATCGCGCCCATGCATCGGGGCGAGCCGTTCTGGCGTCCCGGCCTGTTCGGCCCCTTAAGCGGTGGGCTGTTGGTTGTTCTGGCTTTGTCGATCATGGCGGTGCGGCGTGCCGCCAAGCCCCTGATGCAAATGGCCGCCGCCGCCGAACGGTTGGGCCGCGATGTTGCCGCCCCGCCCATGCCGGTATCCGGCCCGCGCGAAGTGCGCGCCGCCGCCCAGGCCTTCAACGAAATGCAGACCCGTCTGCGCCGCTTTGTCGATGACCGTACCCAGATGGTGGCCGCCATCAGCCATGATCTGCGCACCCCCATCACCCGTCTGAAGCTGCGCGCCGAATTCATTGATGATGACGAGGTGCGGGCTAAGACCCTGGCCGATCTGGACGAGATGGAAGCGATGATCGCCTCTACCCTGTCCTTTGCCCGCGATGACGCCGCGCGCGAGGAACGCAAGCAGTTCGATCTGGCGGCGATGCTGGCCGAGGTCTGCGGTGAAACCGGCGCAGTTTATGACGGCCCCGATACCTTGATGGTGCAGGGCGGCCCGGTGGCGCTGAAACGGGCTTTTTGCAATCTGTTGGAAAATGCCCGGAAATATGCGGGTGAGGCCACGTTGTCGCTATCGGCCGATGAAAAGGCGGTGCATGTGGAGCTGCGTGACCACGGCCCAGGCATCCCCGAGAGCGAGCTGGAACGGGTGTTCGCCCCCTTCCATCGGGTGGAAACGTCGCGCAACCGTGAAACCGGCGGCACCGGATTGGGGTTGTCGGTCGCCCGCTCGGCCCTGCGGTCGCACGGTGGCGATGTGCGGCTGCGCAATCATCCCGATGGTGGGCTGGTGGCTTTGGTCACCCTGCCGCGTTAAGCAGGCGATGGGACATAAAAACAGGCATAAAAAAACACCGGAGCCGCGACGCTCCGGTGTTTTCTTTAGTGCCGAACTGGCGCGCTGAAAAGCGCTGCGTCAGTCTTGTGCGACCGAAACGGTCACCACAACCACCAGCAGGACCACGGTCAGAGCCAGGCCCAGATAGATGGCGTAGCCGAAAGCGGCGATCTTGAAAGCGGCCAAGCCGATGAAGATGCCCAGATAAACAATCAGACCAACCAGGGCGAGGCCCAGCGACGCAAGGGTCTTAGCGGTAGCAGACATGTGATCTCCCTCCAATTCGGCCGCATGACGAGACCGGAGCATTCCTGGGGATTTTCTTATCCGATCAAAACAGGCTTGTCCACACCTCTGGGGCGTTCGTTGATTTGGATCAATAATTTGACGCAAAAAGTTCTTTGCCGCCTGTTTTCCGGGCTTTCTGCGTCATGGAAAATTCGCAAAAGCCCATCTTGCCGCGTTGTCCTTATTCGCTGATCCTGCCGCGGTCTCGGCAAGACCCCGCGGAAAACGCTGCATGTGCGAAAAGGTCTGGTGCGACATGGGCTTGGCGTTCATCATGGTCAGGCCTAATCTAACCGCGTAGAGACATCGTCCCTAGTCTTTCCGCCGCGATTTCCAGGAGGCTGAGATTGGCCAAGCCGGGCAAGAAGAACACCACCAAGACGCCGACCGCCAGCCCCTTTGACTTAGAGGTGGATGCGATCATTCGCGCCGATCACGGCAATCCTTTCGCGTTTTTGGGTATGCATCCCGACGGGGCGGATGTGTCGGTGCGCACCATGCAGCCGCGCGCCGTGCGGGTCTGGGTGATCGATGCCGCCAGCGGCGAGACGGTGGCCGAACTGCCGCGTCTGCGCATGGAAGGCTTTTTCGCCGGTCTGGTTGGACGGCCTGCGCCGTTCGCCTATCGCCTGCGGCTGGATTACGGCAACGACTGCCAGGAAGAGATTTACGACCCTTATGCTTTCCCGCCGGTGCTGGGCGATCTCGACCTGCACCTGATGGGGGAAGGTTCGCATCTGCATCTGTACCGCCGTCTGGGTGCTCATGTCACCGAACTGGACGGCGTCACCGGGATCAGTTTTGCTGTTTGGGCCCCCAATGCCAGCCGTGTTGCCGTGGTCGGCGACTGGAACCATTGGGACGGGCGCGTGCACGGCATGCGCAAGCGCCATGGCGTTGGGGTGTGGGATCTCTTCATTCCCGGCATTGCGCCGGGGGCCTGTTATAAGTACGAGATCAAGGGGCCGAACGGCGAGTTGTTGCCGCAGAAATGCGACCCTTACGGCTTTTATGCCGAAGTGCCGCCCAAGACCGCGTCGGTGGTCTATGACTTGAAAAGCTATGACTGGCAGGATGGCGACTGGATGGGCAGCCGGGCCAGCCGTTCGCACCGCGAGGCTCCGGTCAGCATTTATGAAGTGCATCTGGGATCGTGGCGGCGCAATCCGCTGGAGGGTAACCGCAGCCTGACGTACCGGGAACTGGCCGAGGAATTGGGCGCTTATGCCGCCGAAATGGGCTTTACCCATGTCGAGCTTCTGCCGGTACATGAACATCCCTTCTCGGGGTCGTGGGGCTATCAGCCGATCGGCCTTTACGCCCCCACCAGCCGTTTCGGCTCGCCCGACGATTTCCGCTGGTTCGTGCAGCGTCTGCACCAGTTGGGTGTGGGGGTGATCATCGACTGGGTGGCCGGGCACTTTCCCACCGACCCCCACGGTCTGGCCCAGTTCGACGGCACCTGTCTTTATGAACATGCCGATCCCCGTCAGGGCATGCATAAGGACTGGAACACCCTGATCTTCAATTACGGCCGTAACGAGGTCAGGAATTACCTTTATTCCAACGCCCTGTTCTGGCTGGACGAATATCATATCGACGGGCTGCGGGTGGACGCGGTGGCGTCCATGCTCTATCTCGACTATTCCCGCGAGCCGGGGGAATGGGTGCCCAACCGCTTCGGCGGCAACGAGAATTTGGAGGCGGTGGATTTCCTGCGCCAGATGAATACGGCGGTTTATGCTGAACATCCGGGCGTCATGACCATTGCCGAGGAATCGACCGCTTGGCCGATGGTGTCGCGCCCGGTCCATCTGGGCGGCCTGGGTTTTGGCTATAAGTGGAACATGGGCTGGATGCACGACACCTTGCGCTTCATGGGCAAGGATCCGATCCATCGTCGCTATCACCACGACGATCTGACCTTTGGGCTTTTGTACGCGTTTTCCGAAAACTCCATGCTGCCCTTGTCGCATGACGAGGTGGTGCACGGCAAAGGCTCGCTGTTCGGGCGCATGACCGGTGACCGTTGGCAGAAGTTCGCCAATCTGCGGGCTTATTTCGCCTTTATGTTCGCCCATCCCGGTAAGAAGCTGCTGTTCATGGGCGGAGAATTCGGCCAGGAACGGGAATGGGATGTGGAAGGCAGCCTGGATTGGCATCTGCTGGACGATCCCATGCATCGGGGCGTCAGCCGCTGCATTACCGATCTGAACCGCCTGTACCGTGACATCGGCGCGTTGCACCAGTTGGACAGCGATCCCCTGGGGTTCGCCTGGATCGATTGCAACGACCGCGACAATTCGGTGATTTCCTGGATGCGGCGCGGCCATGATCCCGAGGATCTGGTGGTGGTGGTGATGAACTTTACCCCGGTGGTGCGCGACGGCTATCGCCTGGGCGTGCCCAAGGACGGCTGGTATGCCGAAGTGCTCAACACCGATTCCACCTATTACGGCGGCAGTGATGTCGGCCAGGGCGGGGGGGCAATGGCGTCCGACATCGGTTGGCATGGTCAGCCCCATTCGCTGACGTTGCGTCTGCCGCCGTTGGGCGCGGTGATCTTGCGCCCGCAACGGGGTTAAGGGAGCGCGCTGATGGTCGCACTGCAACGGGTCTGGTCCGGCGCGCCCTATCCCCTGGGGGCGAGCTGGGACGGCAAGGGCGTCAACTTCGCCCTGTTTTCCGCCCATGCCGAAAAGGTCGAGCTGTGCCTGTTCGACGCCCGCACCCAGCGGGAAGTGGAACGGGTGGTGCTGCCCGAATATACCGACGAGGTATGGCACGGCTATTTGCCCGATTGCCGCCCCGGCCAGTTGTACGGCTATCGCGTCCATGGCCCTTACGAACCGACGGTGGGGCACCGCTTCAACCCCAACAAGCTGGTGCTGGACCCTTATGCCCGCGAAGTGGTGGGCGTGCTGAAATGGACCGATCTGCATTTTGGCTATCGTACCGATCATCCCAAGGGCGATCTGTCCTATGACCGGCGCGACAATGCCCGCTTCATGCCCAAATGCCGGGTGGTCGATACCGCCTTTACCTGGGGTGACGACCGCCGCCCGGCCACGCCCATGGCCCATTCGGTGATCTATGAGGCCCATGTGCGCGGCATGACCATGCGCCATCCTTTGGTTCCGCCTGCCTTGCGCGGCACCTTTCTGGGGCTGGGGCAGCCTGCTGTGGTCGAACATCTGGTCAAGCTGGGCGTGACCGCCGTCGAACTGCTGCCGGTGCATGCCATCGTCGATGAGCGCAATCTGGTGGAAAAGGGGTTGCGCAATTACTGGGGCTATAACCCGGTTGGCTTCTTCGCCCCCGATCCGCGCTATTATCAGGCGTCCGCCCATGGCGACTTCAAGACCATGGTGCAGCGCCTGCATGAAGCCGGGATCGAGGTGATCTTGGATGTGGTCTACAACCACACCGCCGAAGGCAATCATCTGGGGCCGACCCTGTCGCTGAAGGGCATCGACAACGCCAGTTATTACCGGCTCTGTTCGGGCACCGAACGCTATTACGAAAACTATTCCGGCTGCGGCAATACCCTCAACCTGCGCCATCCCCGCGTTTTGCAGTTGGTGATGGACAGCCTGCGCTATTGGGTCGAGGAAATGCATGTGGACGGCTTCCGCTTCGATCTGGCGGCCAGTCTGGCCCGCGAGAAAGCTGGGTTCGATGGCGGATCTGGGTTTTTGGACGCGGTGCGCCAGGATCCCACCCTGTCCCGGGTCAAGATGATTGCCGAACCGTGGGATTTGGGCAGCGACGGCTACCGCCTGGGTGGTTTCCCGCCCGGCTGGTCGGAGTGGAACGGGCGTTACCGCGACACGGTGCGCCGTTTTTGGCGTGGCGATACCGGACTGATCGGCGATCTGGCATCGCGTTTGACCGGGTCTTCCGATCTGTTCGGCTGGGGGGGGCGCAAGCCGTCGGCCAGCGTCAACTTCATCACCGCCCACGACGGCTTTACCCTGCGCGATCTGGTTTCCTATAACCATAAGCACAATGAAGCCAATTTCGAGCAGAACCAGGACGGCACCGACGCCAATTATTCCTGGAATTGCGGGGCCGAAGGTTTGACCGCCGACGCCGACGTGTTGGACTTGCGGCTGCGTCAGGCCCGCAATCTGATGGCGACGCTGTTGCTCAGCCAAGGCGTGCCGATGATCGTCGCGGGCGACGAGATGGGGCGCACCCAACGCGGCAACAACAACGCTTATTGCCAGGATAATGAAATCGGCTGGATCGACTGGGCCGCCGCCGACGAAGATTTCCTCGCCTTTACCCGCAAGCTTCTGAAGCTGCGGCGCAAATATCCGGCGCTGCGGCGTCTGGCCTTTTTTACCGGGCGGCGCATTCCCGGTTCGATGGTCAAGGATATTGCCTGGATCACGCCTGCGGGCAAGGAAATGACCCATCAGGATTGGGTGGTGCCCTATGCCCAGTCGCTGGGTTTTCTGTTGGGTGGCGACAATTCGCAGGAAGCCGAGGAAAAAGCGGCTACCTCGTTGTTGGTTTTGTTGAATGCGGGAGCCGAGCCCGTATCTTATAAGTTGCCCAAGGGCGAACAGGAAAGTGCGTGGAGCGTTCTTCTCGACACCGCGGTCGAGGATGGTCTGGGCAAACGCAAGGCTTTAGACGACGGGCTGTTCACCATCGCCGGGCGGGCGGTGGCGGTGCTGGCCCGCAAGGCGGTGCCGTTGCGCAAACAAGCGCGCTCCGGCGCCGTGTTGGTGGCGGGCCCGCTGCTGGGCGATGCCGAACCGGTGGAACTGGGGGAAGAACCGATTCTTTCCGATCAGGATGTGGATCAGACGTTCCACCCGCTGTTTACGCCGCGCAGGCCGAAGCAGGCGGAGGAACCGGAGGATACGGTTCTGTCCGACCAGGATTTGGATGGTTTGTTGGCGTCGCTATCGGCCCCCCATCCGGCCAAGACTGCGCCGGAAAAGACAGCGGATGAGCAAGCCGACGCTGCGGGCGACGGTGATCAGGGCAGCGAGGACACGGGTGGCGATGACGGGGACGATACCGGCGATCTGACGCCAACCCCGAAAATCCCCTAGCAAATGCGGGCGCGCGATTTCGCGCCAAAGAACCGGAATAAAAAAGGACCGATAGGTATGACGACCCAGGCACTGGACCGATTGGCGGCTTTGGCGGGGATAGAAGAGGGCTGGTGGGATTTCTTTGGCACATACCGCAAGGTGCCCCAGGAAACCAAACTGGCGTTTCTGTCGGCCATGGGCTTTGCCGTCGCCTCCGACGCCGAGATCGAGGACAGTCTGGCCCGGTTCGAGGAAAAGCCCTGGCTGCGCTGCCTGGAGCCCGTCACCGTTGCCCCCGAGCAGAACGGCGCGCCGGTGATTTCAATCACCGTGCCCGATGATCGAGAACGCAGCCCGTTGTCTTGGACCGTGCGGGAAGAAATTGGCGCGACCCATCAGGGCAGCTTTATTCCCCGCGATCTGCCGATGCCCGCCGAACGGACCATCGGAACCACCCATTATCGCCGCCATCTGTTTACCCTGCCGGGTACCCCGCTGTCGGGCGTCCATCGTTTGACGCTTCGGGCCGAGGACGGATGGGAAGTTTCGGCTACCCTGATCGTCACCCCGGCCAAGGCCTATGTACCGCCCGAACTGCACGGGGGCGACAAGCCCGGACTGTGGGGATTGGCGACCCAACTTTATGCCCTGCGCAGCAACAGCGGCTGGGGTGTCGGCGATTTTTCCGATCTGGCGGAACTGGGTGGCCGTGCCGCTGTTTTAGGGGCGTCGGCGGTGGGCATCAATCCGCTGCATGCGCTGTTCCCGACCCAGCCGGAACGCTTCAGCCCCTATTCGCCGTCGGGGCGGCGTTTCCTGAACGTTTTTTACATCGATGTGGAAGCGGTCCCTGATTTCCGCGAAAGCCGCGAGGCCAAGCGGTTCTTTGCCTCGCCGGGCTTTCAGGCCCGACTGGCGGCGGCGCAGAATGCCCGATTGGTGGATTACCCCAATGTCGGGTCTTTGAAATTCACGCTGCTGGAATTTTGCTGGAAGTC
>JASLCK010000094.1 GCA_030151865.1 Rhodospirillaceae bacterium
TCGGCCATGTGCTGGCGCAGCGCTATCTGTCGCCCGGTTATCAGGTCTCGTCCGACGATCTGCGCGACTGGATGATGCAGTATGCCGATCTGCCCCAGGCCGAAGACATCTATGATCTGGCCAAGCGCCGTCATGTGGTGGGCCTGCGTCCGCCGTCCCGTCCCGAACCCTTCGCCCGGACCCGGTCCTCGAAGACCGAGGATGCGGTGTGGGAAGATTTCTCGATCGATCCCAATCCGGACCTGTCGGCGGGGGAACGCCGCCGCGTCGTCTCGCTGAAGGACCGCTTCCGCGATCTGGTCAGCGAACATGCCTTTGATCAGGCTGTCTCGATGCTGGATTCGTCCGAGATGACCCGCCTGTTCGAAAAGGCCGATTACGACGAATTGAAGACCGTGCTGGCGGTGGAATATTTCTCCTCCGGCCGCGATGGCGACGCCATCCGCTGGGCCGAGGAAGCCGCCGAACGTTCGGGCGACAAGCTGCCGGAAGCCCATTGGGTGGCCGGTCTGGCGCAATGGCGCAACGGCCAGAAGGCCGAATCGGCGCGCCATTTCGAAGCCGTCGCCAACAGTCATGAAGCCTCCACCTGGCTGACCGCCGCCGGGGCTTATTGGGCGTCGCGCGCCAATCTGGCGGCGCGTCGTCCCGAAGTGGTCAACCACTGGCTGACCCAGGCCGCCGCTTACCCGCGCACTCTTTATGGTCAGATGGCCCGCAAGGCCCTGGGCCAGAGCGTGCAATATTCGTGGGAAAGCCGCCCCTTCACCGACCTGGACGCCGAAACCTTAGCCCGCGTGCCGGGCTCGCGCCGGACCTTGGCCTTGCTGCAGATCGATGACCGCTACCGCGCAGAAGAAGAAATGCGCGTGCTGTCCCGGTCGGCCGGTCCGGCGCTGTCACAATCCATGCTGGCGCTTTCCAATGCCGGGGGCATGCCCGCCATGACGGTGCGGCTCAGCTCGATGCTGGGCGACCGTGACGGCCAGCAGCGCGACAGCGGCAATTACCCGCTGCCCGATTGGAAGCCGACGTCCGGCTGGAATATCGACCGTGCCCTGGTGCTGGCGATCGCCCGTCAGGAAAGCTCGTTCAATCCCAAGGCCAAAAGCCCGGCTGGGGCAATTGGCCTGATGCAGTTGATGCCCAGCACCGCCCGTCTGATGGGCGGCGGCAAGCTGACCGATCCGTCGGTCAATCTGGAATTGGGCCAACGTTATGTCCGCCGTCTGCTTGAAGACGACGCCATCAAGGGCAATCTGTTGTTCCTGGCGGCGTCCTACAACAGCGGTCCCGGCGCGGTCGGTCGTTGGCTGCAAACCGTGCGGCACAACGGCGATTCTCTTCTGTTCCTGGAAAGCATTCCGTCGCGCGAAACCCGTGCGTTCGTGGCGCGCGTCCTGACCAACTTCTGGACCTATCGCGACCGTCTGAATCAGACCTCGCCCTCTTTGGAAGCCATCGCCGCGGGCGACTGGCCGATGTATGATAAGGGCGATTTCAAGATTTCGGCGGTCAAGAATGTCAAGAATTGACGAAAGCAAACCTTTCCTTTCCGTGAACATCGCGGTCCTGACGGTGTCCGACACCCGGGTCGAGGATAACGACAAATCGGGCCGCACCCTGGTGGAGCGTATTACCGAGGCTGGGCATAAGGTGGTCGCCAAGGTCATCGTCAAGGATGACCAGGACGCCATCATCGAACAGCTGAAGGCCTGGATCGCCGATCCCCATGTGGATGTGGTGATTTCCACCGGCGGCACCGGGGTGACCGGGCGCGATGTCACGCCCGAGGCTTTTCATCGGGTCTATGAAAAGGAAATCGTTGGGTTCGGCGAATTGTTCCGTCAGCTCAGCTATCCCAAGATCGGCACCTCCACCATGCAAAGCCGGGCCACCGGCGGCGTGGCGCACGGCACCTATCTGTTTGCCCTGCCGGGGTCGCCGGGGGCTTGCCGCGATGCCTGGGACGAAATCCTGCGCTGGCAGTTGGACAGCCGCCATCGGCCCTGCAATCTGGTGGAACTGATGCCCCGCCTGATGGAGCATTTGCAGCACGACTCTCACCACTAAACTGTGGTGCTGGCCTTTCTCGCAAAGCCCGGTCTTCGTACCGGGCTTTTTGCTTGCTATCGGGGAAGATAAGATGGCGTTGAAAGCACAAAAAATCGGGCGCGAAGAAGCCGAGGCGTTGGCTCTGCGCGCCATTGCCTTGATCGCCGCCGACGAAGACATGCTGCCGCGCTTTCTGGCCCTGACCGGCAGCGGGTTGGATGATCTGCGCGACCGGTTGGCCGATCCCGACTTTTTGGGGGCGACGCTGGATTTCATCTTGGAAAGCGGTGACGAGTGGGTGGCGCGGTTGGCCGAAGCCGCCGATCTGGCCCCCGAAGCCATTCTGGCGGCCCGGCGTTTTCTGCCCGGCGGGCAAGTGGATTGGACGCCCTGATGGCCCCCCTGATGGATAATGATCTGGACAAGCTGAAGGGGCGTCTGCAAGCCCTGCGGGCCAAGACGGTGGCCAACGGCTGTACCGAGGCGGAAGCCCTGGCGGCGGCGGCCAAGCTGGCCGAACTGCTGGACCGTTATGATCTGTCGTTGGACGATCTGAATTTACGGGCGCAGCGCTGCGAACAGCGGGTGTTGGAGATCAACAAGCGCCAGCGTCAGGCCATGGCGATGTGCGTCGGGGCGATTGCCGATTTCTGCGACTGTAAGGTCTGGCGCGAAAAAGACCCGGCGGGCAAGCCCCGCTATGTGCTGTTTGGTTTGCCTGCCGGGTTGGAAATGGCGCAGTCGATCCACGACGTTGTGGCCGCCGCCCTGACCTCGGGCTGGGAAGCGCACCAGCGGACCCAACGGTTTATCCGTCATGGCGATGACGAACGGGGCAGCTTCCTGCTGGGTATGGCGGTGTCCTTGGCGGGCAAGCTGACGGCCCTGAAAGGCGAACGGCGCCACAGCCCCGAGGTAAAGGCAGCAGGCCGTGATCTGGTGCTGATCCGCCAAGACGTGGTGGAAAGCGAGTTCGCCGGGTTGAAGCTGACCTTCCGGCAAGGCGGCGGCTCGGGCAAGAAGGTGTCGGCCCAGGCGTTTTCCGCCGGGATGGATCGTGGCGAGGGGCTGGATATTCCCTTCGGCGCGACCCGCTTGGAATAATCAGAACAGCAGTTTGGCCCCGACCAAGGCCAGCACCGCTGCCAGCAATCCGCGCAGCAATCCGTCGGGGATGCGGGCCGACAATAGGCTGCCCAGGAAAATCCCTGGCAGCGAGCCGGTGATCAGCGACAGCAGCAAATCCCAATCCACCGATCCCAGCATCCAGTGGCCCAATCCCGCCAGCAAGGTTAGCGGCACGGCGTGGGCGATGTCGGACCCGACGATGCGGGTGGTGGGCAGGCGGGGATACAGCACCAGCAGCACCATGGTGCCCAAGGCCCCGGCGCCGATGGACGACAAGGTGACCAGCACGCCCAGGAACGCCCCCGTCAGCACGGTCAGGCGGATCGAGGTTTCCTGGCTGGGTTCGCCGAAGCGGCGGGTGGCCAGGGCCAGCAGCCAGGGCCGCAAGATCAACAGCAGGGCGGCCAGCAGCACCGCCCCACCCAGCACCAGCGACAAAAGATGGCTGAGCGTCGGATTTTCCAGCCCCATATGATGCAGAAAGAACAGGCTGGCCGCCGTCGCCGGAACACTGCCCAGGGCCAGACGGGCAGTGATGCGCCAATCGATGTTGCGGTTGAAGCCATGCACCAGGGTGCCGCCGCTTTTGGTGATGGCGGCGTACAAAAGATCGGTGCCGACGGCGGTGACGGGGTGAATGCCGAACAGCACCACCAGCAAGGGCGTCATCAGCGAGCCACCGCCCACCCCGGTCATGCCCACCAAAAACCCCACGGCGAATCCCGAGGCGGTATAAAGCGGGTTGATCAGATCGGTCATACGGCAGGGCTTCCTTATTGGTCTTCTTCTATCCGATAGCATGGATCGCCCCGTTTGGCAGGTAGAGAAACGCCCGCCTGCAACGAAAGCGCAGAACATCCCACTTTTGGGACAGATCAAGTTTCCTTTCGCCGGATCAAGGGGTGCCGCACGACTTGACAGGGGCAGTCCTGCCGCCGACAGTGCTGGTTTCTTAGCGCCCTTCCCATGGCGCGGAAGATTTGTCAGAGGGTAAAAACGTGTCCATCAGCCGGTCCAAGATTGCTTTTCTGCACGATGTCGTCATGGCGGCCGTGTCGTTTCAGCTGTCTTTGTGGCTGCGTCTGGGTCACGCCATGCCCCATGCCTGGACCTGGGACCGCCTGGTTTGGGCGACCGGCCTGTTCGTCCTGGTGGCATGCGGGGTGTTCTGGTCGCAAAAGATGTATCGCGGCATCTGGCGCTATGCTTCGACCAGCGATCTGATGGCCTTGGTCAAATCCGTCAGCCTGATTGTTCTGATCTTCCTGCCGGTGCTGTTTCTGGTGAACCGTCTGGAAGATTTTCCCCGTTCGGCGCTGCTGATCAACTGGTTCGCCTTGCTGGCCTTGCTGGGGGGGCCGCGCTTCCTTTACCGCATCGCTATCGACCATTATCGCGGTCAGGACTCCGGAACGGGGGTGGTCGCCGTTGATGCCCGCCGGGTGCCGGTCCTGCTGGTCGGTGCGGGGGATGAGGCCGATCTGTTTCTGCGCGCCACCAAGCGTCCCGATGCCGGATACCGCGCGGTCGGCATGCTGACCGGCAAAACCCGCCGTGTCGGGCTGGTGATGCATGGCGTCGCCGTGCTGGGTCTGCTGGATGAACTCCCCCAGGTGGTCGAGGATTTGAAGAAGAAAGGGCAGATGCCCGAACGGCTGATCGTCACCAGCCCGGAATTTCAGGGCGCGACCTTGCGCCATTTGCTCGATCAGGCGGATGCTTTGGGCATTTCCCTGGCCCGTCTGCCCAAGCTGACCGATCTGAAAAGCGGTCTGTCCGACAAGATCGAAGTCCGCCCCATCGATGTGGAAGATTTGCTGGGCCGTCCGCAGGCCGTGCTGGACCGTTCGGCCATGGCCGGGCTGATCGCCGGGCGTCGCGTGCTGATCACCGGGGCGGGCGGCAGCATCGGCAGCGAACTGGTGCGCCAGATCAGCGATTGCGCTCCGGCCTCGGTCACGTTGGTGGAAAGCTGCGAATTCGCCCTTTACTCCATTGATATGGAAATTTCCCGCCGCCATCCCGATCTGGTCCGTCATGCGGTGATCGCCGATGTTCGCGATGCCGGGCGCATTGATCGGGTGATGGCCGACCATAAGCCGGAACTGGTCTTTCATGCCGCCGCCCTGAAGCATGTGCCGCTGGTCGAGTTGAACCCGGCGGAAGGCACCCTGACCAATGCGGTGGGCACCCGCATCGTCGCCGATGCCTGCCGGGCGCATGGCGTGCGGATGATGCTGCTGATTTCCACCGACAAGGCGGTCAATCCCACCAATGTCATGGGCGCGGCCAAGCGCATGGCTGAAACCTATGCCCAGGCGCTCGATATGGCGCAAGGGGCGGGCGGCACCCGCTATGTTACGGTGCGCTTCGGCAATGTCTTGGGCTCTACCGGGTCGGTGGTGCCGCTGTTCCAAAAGCAGTTGGCGATGGGCGGGCCGATCACGGTGACCCATCCCGATATGACCCGTTATTTCATGACCATCCGCGAAGCGGTCGAGCTGGTCTTGCAGGCGGCGGCGCTGGGGGTCGGTAATGCCGCCTATCAGGGCCGCATCTTCGTCTTGGACATGGGCGAGCCGGTCAAGATCGTCCATCTGGCCCGTCAGATGATCCGCCTTGCGGGCCTGCGCCCCGATCAGGATATCAAGATCGAGTTTACCGGCCTGCGTCCCGGCGAGAAATTGTACGAGGAAATCTTCCACGGCGCCGAAGCCCCGGTGCCCACCGAATGCGAAGGTATTCTGGTGGCCGCCGTGCGCGCCGTCGATCTGCCCTGGGTGGCCGGGCAGTTGGATCAGTTGGAAACCGCGTGTCGCGCCTGCGACCTGCCCGGCGTGATGCAGGTGCTGCACACCCTGGTGCCGGAATATCAGGCGGGGGCGTGATCCGACCCGGTTACTTGCCGATGGGGGCCAGGGCTTCCAGGAATTCCCGCACCACCCGGTCCCAGGAAAAGCGCTCGGCATAGGCGCGGCAATCGGCGGGGTCCAGGCTCAGGGCCTGACGGGCGGCGGCGGCAAGGTCGTCGTTCAGGATACCCGCCGGATGGTCGGGGTCCGATTGCGCCAGCACATCTTGCGGTCCGGGCACCGGAAAAGCCGCCACCGGCACGCCCGAGGCCAGGGCTTCCAGCATTACCAGTCCGAAGGTATCGGTGCGGCTGGGAAACACGAACACGTCGCCTGCCGAGAAATAGCTGGAAAGCTGGGCATCGCCCTGGGCGATGATGAATTTGACATCGGGATAGCGCTTGATCAGGGCGTCGCGCTGCGGCCCCGATCCCACCACTACCTTGGTGCCGTCCAGCGGCAAGTCGAGAAAGGCGGGCAGGTTCTTTTCCACCGTCACCCGCCCGACATAAAGATAGATGGGCCGGGGAAAGTCGAAGGCATCCTTGCCCTGGGGATGAAAGACGCGGGTGTCCACCCCGTGCGACCAGGCCCTCTGGTTGGTGAAGCCCCATTGCCCCAATTCCTCATAGACCGAGTGGGACGGGCACAAAACCGCCTGGGCCGGGGCATGAAAACGCCGGATCGCCGCATAAAGCCAGGATAGCGGCAGCCGGGTGCGGGCGTGGATATATTGCGGAAACTTGGTGTGATAGGCGGTGGTGAAGGGCCAGCCCTGGCGCAGGCAGAAATTGCGCGCAGCCCAGCCCAGCGGGCCTTCAGTGGCGATATGCACGGCGTCGGGGGCAAAGTCCCGCAACCGGCGGCGCACCCCCGGACCGGCCCCGATGGCCAGGGGAATTTCCGAATAGGTCGGACAGGGAATGGTGAGAAACAGATCGGGCGAGATCACCAGGATTTCATGTCCCATTGCCAGCAAGCGTTCATGCAGGCTGCTCAGCACCCGCACCACGCCGTTGGGCTGGGGGTGCCAGGCGTCGGAAACGATGGCGATACGCATGGCGGGCTCTCTCCCTATTGATCTCTCCGGGGGTAGAGCCTTGGCTTGTTTCAGGCAAGTGAAGAGCCTGTGACAGAAGGGCGGAACCGCGCTTAATAGATCGGCTTCAGCAGCCGTTGCAGATAATCGCGCTCATCGCCGGGCCGCTCGCCCTGACCGGACCGCTTGCGCAGTTCGTCCAGGATTTCGCGGGCTTTCTGCATTTGCGGCTGGGTGGGGATTTTGACGTCGTTGGCGTCGGCCCCATTGCCGCTGTTGCCGGGACGCCGCCCCAGGGGATCGCGCCCGCCTTGCCCGCCGGGGCGCAGCATCAGGCTGGTGCCCAATTTCTCCGACATGGATTGCCCGGCCTGATCCGCCCCTTCCTGCAGGCGGGTCAGGGCTTCCGATTGGGCGTCCTGGGCGTCGATCAGACGCTGCTTGCCCAAGGCCTGGGCGGCATCCCCCATGGCCTGGGTGGCCTGCCCCAGACTTTGCGGGACCGATCCGGTCATGTCCTCGATGCTTTTCAACAGGGTATCCAGGCGGGCCTTCAGGGCCAGTTGGCGCTGTTGGTCGGCCTTGCTGTCGGGGGTGGGTTTGCCGTCCTGTTCGCGGGTTTCGGCGGTGTCCTCGTCCCACGACAGGGCGCTGGGTGGATGTTGGCTCTGCTGATTGCGGCGGAAGGTGCGGTCCAACAGATCGCGCTGTTGCTGGGTGATGGCCTGCAATTCTTCCAGGTTCTGGCGGGCTTTTCGGACCTGATCGGCATTTTGCGGCTGGTGCATGGCGCTGCGCAGCCCGTCCATCATCTGGCGCAGTTGCGACAGGGTTTGCTGGGCGGCCTGACGCGATCCGGTACGCGACAGATCGCGCATCTGGTCCAGCATCTGGGTCAGATCGTCGCCGCTCAGGATTTGGGCGTTGGGATCGGGCGGGGCGGTATTGCCCTGGCGCTGGGCCTGCTCGGCCAAGCTGTCCAGGTAATGGGCCATGGCGTCCTTCAACTGATTGGTCAGGCGGTCGATCTCGGCTTCCGGCGCATCGGAATTCAGCGCGTCCTGCAGGGCTTTTTGGGCGTCCTCCATGACTTTTTCCGCGCTGGCGACGTCGCCGTCCTCGATGCGCAAGGCGGCCTGCCACAGCAAATCCAGCACTTCCGGGGCCGAACTGGGCGACAGGTCGTAAGCCAGCCGCGACTGCGCCGACACCAGGGCCAGAAATACGGTGATGTCGCCGTCAAAAGCGTCAGGGTCGCTGGCGATTTCCCCCAGGGCGTCGATCACCAACTGACGTTTGTCCAGTTGCTGCGGTTCCTGGGATGACGCCAGGTCCTTGCGTTGGGCGATGATTGCCTGGGCTACCGGATGGGTGAAATGCCGTTCCGGCAGCACCAGGGAAATCGGGTCGGTTTCGCTGGTCTGCCCGGCTCCGTCCTGGGCCACCAGACGCAACACCACCGGCAGTCCGGCCCAGGGATGGCCGGTCAAATCCTGCCATGCGGTTTGGCGGATATCGGTGGGGTGCGGGCGGTCCAGGGTGATGGGGGCGGTCAGCACCGGATCGGGGGCGCCATCGCCGTTGTGATCCAGTCCGGGGCGGGTGATTTCGGCCCAGACCTTGGCGACGCCGTAATCGTCGTGGGCTTCCAAATCCAGCCGCAACCGCCCCTGGGCGTCGGATTGCGGGGTATCGGTCAGCGCGACGCTGGGCGGCTGATCCAGGATGATGGCGATTTTCCAATGGGCGACGCTGTGCCAGCCCTGGCGGATGTCCAACTCCCGGCCTTCCGTCAGGGTGGCTTCCACCTTCTGGCTGGTCCCGTTGGCTTCCAAGGCGTTGAATTTGATCTTTTGATCGTCGATCAGCAGCGTGGCGCGGCCATGCCCCCCTTGCAACTGCGCCAACAGGGCCGATCCGGTGGGAATGCCGATGGCGGTCTTGGGCGGCGGCTGGGTCGGGTCCAGCAACAGCGGCGGCTGGCCGGTATAGGCGGGCGGGGTGATCCACACCTGCAAGACCGGGTCGGCACCGAACAGCGACGGCAGATCGGGCGACAGGGCAAGTTGCACCTGCCGCCAGGACAAGGGATCGGGGCTGAAGGCGGCGATGAACAGCAAAATCAACGGAATGAAGCGCAGGCCCCAAACGTCATGACGGGGCAGCACCGGATCGGGTGGGGCCAGCCGCAGCCGCGTCAAAGCGAGACGCGCCCGGGTGCGGGCGGTGATCCACAGATCGCGGGACAGAGTGGGCTCGCCGGGGGCCGTCGGGCCGGTGGACAGATGATCGTCCAGCAAATCCAGTGGGCGGTGCGGCAAGCCGCTGTCGCGTTCCAGCCGCCGCGCCGCCTGATCGCGGCCGGGCAGACGGAAATGGCGCAGGCGGATCAGACAGACCACCAACGCCAGCCCAAATCCCAGCAGCAGCAAGCAATGCAGCCAGCCCGGCAGGCGGGCGGGCAGGTCGAGAAAGGCCAATCCCAGAAACAGCAGGGTCAGGGACACCAGCGGCCAGCCGACGGCCCATGCCGCTTCCCAGGCCAGCACCAGCCGCGCCGCCCGCAAGCGGCGCGTCAGGCGATGATCCAGGCGGGTCTGGGCGGCGGGGTCCGGCTCCAAGATGGTCCCTTCCGATTGCGGCCTATTTCTTCTGCCAACTGGGGCAGTCTTCCAGGGCCAGCATTTCGTCATAGCTGGGACGGCGGCGGACCACGGCGTATTGATCGCCCTTGACCAG
>JASLCK010000414.1 GCA_030151865.1 Rhodospirillaceae bacterium
GAAATTCGGCCAGAGGATCGGCGGCCTTGTCCTTCATCACATGAACGCGGGCAGCCAGATGCACCACTGCGGATACCTCCGCCAGAGCTTCGCTCCAGTCGGCGGTGGCGCTGAGATCGCGCATCAGAACGGGTGTGACACCAGCGGGCAGAATAACCTCGCGGCGGACGACCGCACGGACATCCCAGCCATCCTTGATCAGACGACGGCATACGGCTTGGCCAACAAAACCGTTAGCCCCGGTGACCAGAACTTTTTGCGGGGTGGTCATGCGGTGACCTCCTTGCGGGCAATGCGGGCAAACAGGGCCAGCAACAGGGCGACCAACAGGCTTGCCGCCGCCAGGGCCATCCAGGGGGCGAGGGTTGAAGCCAGGGCGCAGACGATCAGTCCCAGATTGGTGAACGCAATCAGGATTGATGCCTGATTATGGCGCAGACCGCCGCGCACCGCTTGCTGGTAGAAATGTTGGCGATGGGCCTGCCAGATTTTCTCCCGCCGCAGGGCGCGCCGGAGGATGGTGATGGTGGCATCAGCCAGGTAATAAAGCGGCAGGATCAGCGCGGCGGCCAGATAGCCCTGAGCGGCCAGCATGATCAGCAGCCAACCGCCCAGATAGCCCAGCGGAATACTGCCGGAATCCCCCAGGAACAGTTTGGCCGGGTGCCAGTTCCACACCAGAAACCCCAGGGCGGCCGCAGCCAGCACCAGGGGCGGGGCGGCCAGAGTGCTGGGCAATAGGGTCAGGCCGGGGAGAACGACCAGCAAGGTTATGCCCAGTCCCAGGCTGGCGCTTTCCACTCCGGTGATGCCGTCGATGCCGTCCATAAAGTTATAAAGGTTCAGGAACCAAACCCATCCCAGCCCGGCGATCAGGCGGTCGGCCCAAAACGGCAACCAGCCCTGGAAGATCAGCAGATCGCTGGGCAGTGCGGCCAGTCCGGCAATGACGGCCGTCAGATGTAGACCAAAGCGCAGCCGTGCGGTCAGTCCGCCCTTGTCGTCAAACCAGGACAGGATCAGCAAACCCAACGCCGCCAACAATGGCACCAGCAGGCCGGGCGGGGCGGCATCCGACAGCCACAGGCCAGCCCAGGCCAGCAGACAGACCGGCGTTACCGCCAGCCCGCCGCCGCGCGGCGTCGGCAGGCTGTGGCTGGATCGCTCGTTGGGATGATCCAAAATTTGCTGATGCCGCAGCCACCCCAATACCAAACGGGTTGCTGCCACGGTCAGGGCGAAAACAGCACAAAAAAGCCCGGCCAACAGGACAAATGAGGGGTTCACAGCTTGGTCACCGTGATCTGGGCGCGGTACGGTAAAGTGATTTTCTTGTGAGTGAATTCGATCACCCGCACTGGTCCCAACCCGCCATTGGGCAAGGTGCGCCAGGCATCACTGATCTGGGCGGGGATCCCGCCTTCGATCTTGAAGCGCAGCCCGTGCGGGCCTTGCAGGATAACCGAACCGTCCTCTTCCTGGGTGGCGGTAAAGGGGGTGATCAGACGGCGCGTGATGCGGAAACGTCCGGTTCCCTTGATATGTTCGCTGATGGTCAGGCTATCGCCTTCGAACTGCCAGCGGCGACTGGCTTCGCGCGGGCCACCCAGGCGGTTGAAGCCTTCGCTGTCCAGGCTGACGCCGTCGCTTTCGGTGCGCAGGTCAGGCTGATGGGGCAGGACGTCGCGGCGGAAAGCGTCGCTATAGATGGCACGGTTGTTGGGGCTGATGGACTGATTGTCCAACTCGATGCCGTTATGCAGGCAAGACCCGGCATATTCGGCCTGACTGTTCCAACCGGCACATCCGGGGTCAATAAAGACAGGAACGCTTTCGTAATGAAGGGCGAAGCTGCCCTGATCATGGTGGGCCAGACCTGAAAGCTCGGGCCAGCCGCTGGGGCTGGCATGCCACAGACCCGACCAGGGTGCCTTGTCCAGACGCAGCCAGCCATCGATCCGCAAAGCCTCCAGATCAGGCTGAAAGCTGGAATCGCGCAAGGTTTGAAACGCTTGGCGGGACTCGCTGTCCAGAGTATCGATCCAGGTGCCTTCTAATGCGGCATGACGATGCAGGCAAGCAAAGGCGGTGACCGGTTCGCAACTTAAGGCGTCGCCGATCAGCGGCAGTTCGCCAGGTAAGGTGATGGCCGGGATAACCGCCAGCAAGCGGCTGGTGAAATGTTCCAGCAGGCTGGCTTCCGGCAGTTTGGCTTGTCTCGCCGCCAGCCAGGAATCCGCATAAGCACGGGTCAGGCGCAAATGAGCGATACTTGATCCTTCCGCCGAAATGCCTGAAGGCAGGATCAGGTGACGGGCTTCATGCAGCAGAATCTTCAGCCCGTCCTCGGTGGTCTGGGGCATCCCCAGACCCAAACCCAGACGCAGCAGGGCATGGCCCTGCAAGGCCAGCAGGCTGCCGGTCTTGCCTTCGCCCCGATATTGCAGGTGGCTGACGATCTGCTTGGCGTGCACGCACAAGGACGGCCCGGCACCAGGCAGGCCAATAGCTTGGGCCTGATGCAGCAGCGCCAATGCGCGCGATGCAGTGGCCCAGGGGTTCCAGGACGGATGGCCCTGTTTGGGCTGGCCGAAACGCTTGACCCATTCCGCCCACAGCGCCCCCATCCATTGCGGCGGGACGCCGCCGATCCAGGCAAAACCATGCAGCAGCAGCGGATTGCGCGCTCGGTCGAACAACTCGTGCGGATGTTCGATTTCCAGGGTTTCGCCCGGCAGCGATAACGTCAAGCGACCCTGTGGGGCGCTTTGCGGCTTTTCGGCCAGGATGGCGCAGGATTCATTTTGGGGTGATAACGAGATATAGGGCGGCAAACGGGCGTCGGTATCGGTTTCTCCCAGCGGCCAGTTATGGCGCCAACGCCATAGGCTCCAGCGGCGGAAGGTGGAGTCCAGAAGAAGACGGCGGGTGGTGCGGCACGACATCGGGCAGCCCTTTAAAAAACGGGAAACAACAAACTCCGCCTCCACTGATAGCGAACGCGGTCCTTAAAGAATGCATCCATGATAGCAAGGCCTTGCAGCGACGCAACGTAGCTGGATGGGCTAGCTCTGCTCGGCCATAAATTTTTCACGGTCCAAGGGGCGGCGGGACCGGGCTGGTCGATTGTCTGACGGTTCTGCGCATATTAGGATGCCCGCACAGACACAGGCATTTTCGAAACAACCGGGACGCATTGCCATGAAGTTCTTTCTTGATACCGCCAATATCGACGAAATCCGCGCCTTGGCGGAAAGCGGGATGGTCGATGGGGTAACCACCAATCCGTCCCTGGTGGCCAAGTCGGGCCGCAACTTCCTTGATGTGATTGCCGAAATTTGCGAGATCATCCCCGGTCCGGTCAGCGCTGAAGTGGCGGCGTTGGACTATGAAACCATGATTGCCGAAGGCCGTAAGCTGGCCAAGATCGCTTCCAATGTGGCGGTCAAGGTGCCGTTGACTCCGGCGGGTTTGCGGACCTGCCGCGCTCTGTCTGATGATGGCGTCAAGGTCAATGTCACCCTGTGCTTCTCGGCGGCTCAGGCGATCCTGGCCGCCAAGGCGGGGGCTGCCTTCGTCTCGCCCTTCGTTGGCCGTCTGGATGATGTGGGCAGCAACGGCATGCGTCTGATCGAAGACATTGTCGAGATTTATAACCAGTACGGCGCTTTCCGTACCGAAGTGCTGGTGGCCTCGATCCGTCATCCCGAACATGTGGTTCAGGCCGCCCGCCTGGGCGCTGATGTTGCCACCATGCCGGCCTCGATCCTGTCGATGATGTTCAACCATCCCCTGACCGATAAGGGGCTGGCGGCGTTTGTCGCCGATTGGCAGAAGACGGGTCAGTCGATCCTGTAAGCGGATCGATAGTTCATAAGAAAAGGGCCTGGAGGATGTGACCCTCCAGGCCCTTTTTGTTGGTTGCCGCTGTCTTAGGCTTCGGTCAGACCGCGGAACTGATGGCTGGCAACGATCAGGGTCGCCAGATCCAGCTTGCCCGCAGTCTTCAACTCACCCAGCAACTGGTCGGTCCGCTGTACGGCTTGACGCCGCGCCTCGATCCAGGCGGTCAGAGCTTCCTCGCCTGATCCGACCGCCGCGATGCTGGCGGTCAGCGCCGCCTGACGGCCATAAAGGTCGTCGATTACGGCATCGGTGGCCAGTTTCTGCCAGTGGCTTCCCGCCGGCAGCCGTTCGGCGGCGGCGCGCAGCCAACCCAGACCAAAGCGGCTGCCCGCGATGAAGTACAGGCGTCCCACATCCTCGACCGGACGATCCACCTTGGCGGCAATGCGCGAGATGTCATTGGCCGAAGCCAGGACGATCAGCCCCGCCACCTGGCGGGCCAAGTCTTCCGGTACGCCCTGGGTCTTCCAATCCTCCACCCGCTGGGACAGCAGGGCGGCGGTTTCAGCGGGCAACACCTGGTCGAACTGGTGACGCACGGCGACGATTCCGGGTTCCAGTTCGGCGCGGATGCGGCCCACATCCAGGGGGCGCTGGGCATAGGACAGAACCCAGCCGATGCCGCGTTCGATCAGACGGTTGGCCTCAATCAGCATGGCGGTCTGGGCGCTGGCGGGAACCTTGTTGTCCAAGGTCTCGATGGCGTCCCAAACGTCACGCAGACCAAAAGCGTCGCGCACGATCAGATAAGCACGGGCCAGATCGGCGGCACTGCAGCCGGTCCGTTCCATGATGCGGGCGATAAAGCTGCCGCCGACTCGGTTGACCATGCTGTTGGTAACGATGGTCGCCACCAATTCACGCTTCAGCCGGTGGTTTTGCATCCGCCCGCGCCATTCGGGGGTGCGCAGCGCAGTGGGGAAGTACCGCACCAGACCATCCACCAGCAGCGGATCGTCGGGCAGGTCGGATTCCAGCAAGGCGTCGTAGAGCCACATCTTGCCGTAAGCCAGCAGCACCGCGATTTCCGGGCGGGTCAGGCCACGGCCCGCATGGGCGCGCCGAGCCAGTTCCTCGTCATTGGGCAGAAATTCGACCGTGCGGTCCAGACGGCCAGACCGTTCCAACAGGCGCATGAAGCGTTCCTGCTGATCCAGCATTTCCGAGGCCTGGGTTTCGAAGATCGAGATAGCCTGGGTTTGCAGGTAATTGTCCCGCAGAACCAGATGGCCGACATCCTCGGTCATGGCCGCCAGCA
>JASLCK010000004.1 GCA_030151865.1 Rhodospirillaceae bacterium
TTGCGCGACAACAGGTCGATCTCGCCCGATTGCAGGGCGGTCAGACGTTGCTGCGCCGACAGCGGCACATATTTAACCTTGCTGGCATCGTTGAACATGGCGGCGGCAACGGCGCGACAGACATCGACGTCCAGCCCAGCCCATTGCCCCTTGTCGTCGGGCGCGCCAAACCCGCCCAGCCCGGTATGGACCCCGCAGGTGACGACACCGCGCGCTTTCACGGTATCAAAGGTCTGACCGGCCTGGGCCGGGGCGGATATGGATAAAGCAGCGGCAAATACGGCACAAGCGGCGGTGGCAACGGAGACAAACGACTTCATGCGCAATCCCTCCCATCGGCTGGCCGTTCCGACCACCGGAAGCGGCCCAGATACTCACCCTATGGAAAGATGATGTCGTCATTATCGGGGGCTTACAAGGGGTTAGAGACACGGCAAAAGGATAGGGGCGGCAAATTCCCAGCGCTTGCGGTGCTTTTTTACCGCATCGACAAAAAAGGCCGGTCTCAAGGACCGGCCTTTTTTCAGTAAGACGGGCTTACTGCGCCGCCTTGCTGTCCGATCCTTCAACCAAAGCGAGGTCGCGGGCCTGGCGGGCGGCGCGGGCCTGATTGTGATCGGATGCCAGATAGGTATAGAGGGCGGGCAGCACGAACAGGGTAAACAGCGTGCCCACCGTCATGCCCGCCACAATCACCACCGCGACCGAGAAGCGGCTGGCCGCCCCGGCGCCAGAGGCGAACATCAGCGGCACCAGACCGGCCACCATGGCCGCCGTGGTCATCAGAATGGGACGCAGACGCAGGGCGGCGGCGGCCTCCACCGCTTCCAGCTTGGACAGACCGTCTTGTTCCTGACGTTCACGCGCCACTTCGCAGATCAGGATACCGTGCTTGGAAATCAGCCCGATCAGCGTCACCAGCCCCACCTGGGTATAGATGTTCATGGTGGTCACCCCCAGCGCCAGCGGGATCAAGGCCCCGCACAGCGACAAGGGCACGCTGACCAGGATCACCAGCGGATCGCGGAAACTTTCAAACTGCGCCGCCAGCACCAGAAAAATAATCACCAGCGCCGAGAAGAAGGTCACCACCAGGGCATTGCCTTCGGTCATCAACTGGCGCGACTGCCCGGCATAATCCACCGTATTACCCTTGGGCAGGGTATCGGCAGCCGCCTTTTGCAGGAATTCCAACGCTGAGCCCAGGGTCACCCCCGGCATGGGGAAAGCCTGGATGGTCACCGCGTTCAACTGGTTGAACTGGTTCAGCGACACCGGCTTAACCTCGGACCGCAGGCTGACCAGACTGGACAGCGGAATGGCCTGGCCGCTGGCCGCCGTCAGATAGAACTGTCCCAAGCGGCCCGGATCCAGGCGGAAATCGCGCGGCACCTGGGGAATGACCTGATAGCTGCGGCCCTGCAACTCGACGAAGTTGACGTAATTGCCGCCTGTCATGGTCGCCAGGGCATTGGCGATCTGCTGCATGGTGATGCCGTAAGCCGCAGCCTTGTCGCGGTCGATATCGACCATGGTTTGCGGATTTTCGATCTTAAGATCGCTGTCGATAAAGGCGAACATGCCGCTGGCCCGAGCCTTGGCGACCACCTGCCCGGTCAGATCGGACAGTGTGTTGTAATCGCTGGTCGAACTGATGATGAACTGCACCGGCAGACCATCGGCACCCGGCAGCGGCGGCATGGCGAACGCCGATCCCTTGATACCGCTGATACCGTCGATCCGCTTTTGCAGATCGGGAATCAGTTGCTTCAGTCCGCGATCACGTTCGGCCCACGGCTTCAGCACGGTAGCGGCAAAACCGCCGCTGCGGGTGGGATAGCCGTTGATGCTAAAATAGGTGTCGGTTTCCGGCAGATCGGCAAACTGCTTATCCAGATCGCGGCTGAACGCTTCCATGTAATCCAGATTGGCGCTGGCCGGCCCTTGATAGGACACGAACACCACGCCCTGATCTTCCTGCGGGGCCAGTTCGGACGGGATCGACACGAACAGGAAGCCCAGGCTGATCAGCACGATCACCGCAAAGGACAGGGTAATCCAACGATCCTTCAGCGACCCGGCCAAAATCCGCGAATAGACCCGCTGGATGGCGTCAAAGGTCCGCTCGATCCGGGCGGGCAGACCGGTCTTGTCGTCATCTTCGTGGCGCAGGATGCGCGAACACATCATGGGCGATAGGGTCAGGGCGATAATGCCCGAGATGATGACCGCCCCGGCCAGGGTAAAGGCGAATTCCTTGAACAAAGCCCCGGTCAGACCGCCCATAAAGGCGATGGGGGCATAAACCGCCGCCAGGGTCAAGGTCATGGAAATCACCGGGCCGGAAATTTCCCTGGTGCCGACGATCGCCGCCTCGAACGGGGATTTTCCTTCCTCGATATGACGATGGACGTTTTCCACCACGACGATGGCGTCGTCCACCACCAGCCCGATGGCCAGCACCATCGCCAGCAGGGTCAACAGGTTGATGGAAAAGCCCAATGCCAGCAGAAACAGACCGACGCCCACCAGGGACAAGGGCACCGTCACCAGCGGAATAGCCACCGATCGGAAACTGCCCAACGAGAAGAAGATCACCACCATGACGATCAAAGCCGCTTCGCCGATGGTCTTAACCACTTCATAGATGCTTTCGCGGATGAAGATGGTGGTGTCATAGGCAATCGACATCTTCATGCTGGGCGGCAGATCGCGTTCGATGGCGGGCAGCATCGCGCGGATGTCGGACACGACGCTGAGCGGATTGGCGTCAGGCGTCAGGCTGATACCGACGAACACCGCCTTTTGCCCGTTGACGAACACCGAAGCATCATAAGTTTCCGCCCCCAGATCGACCTCGGCCACATCGGCCAGACGCACCAGACGCGGGCCATCGGCGCGCACCACCATCTGGCGGAACCCTTCCAGGTTCTTGATGTCGGTGCTCGCCGTGGTGCCGATGATGTCGTAAGTGCCTTTGGCCGTCCCGGCCGCGGCCTGAAAATTATTGGACAGCAAGGCCGCGTTCACGGTTTCCGCCGAAATGCTGTACTGCGCCAGCTTTTGCGGGTTCAGCCAAATGCGCACCGAAAACTTTTGTCCGCCCAGGATTTCCGGGTTGGCCACACCGGTCACGGTGGACAGCTTGGGCTGGATCACCCGGCTGACATAATCGGTGATCTGCTGCGGCGACAATTGTTCGGAAAAAAACGACAGATAGAGCGTGGCGAAGCTTTGGCCGGTGGTCTTCTTGGTCACCGGATCGTTGATGCCGCGCGGCAATTGCGAGCGCACCTCGGCCACCTTGCTGATGACTTCGGTCATGGCGGCGTCAGGATTCGAATTCAACTTCACATACATCGTCACCGTCGAAATGCCGGTGGCCGATTGCGAGGTGATGTAATCAATGCCTTCCGCCGTCGCCACGGCTTTCTGGATCGGCTGGGTGATGAAGCCCTGGATCAACTCGGCGTCCGCGCCGGGATAGGTGGTGGTTACGGTAATGACCGTGTTCTTCATTTCCGGATATTGCTGGATCGGCAGCATCAGCATCGCCCGCAATCCCAAAAACAGGATCAGGAGACTGATGACCAGCGACAGCACCGGGCGTTTGATGAAGATCGAGAACATGCTCTGACCCTATCTTGCTATTCGCGGGTGGTGTTGGGCTGACCGGCCAGGGGATTGCCCTCGCCGATCGCCACGGACGAGCCGTTTTCCAGCTTCAATTGACCCGACGTCACCACCAGTTCATCACCCTTTAACCCCGACAGGATAGCGACACGGCCATCGCGGCGGTCGCCGGTCTGCACCACCACGCGGGTAGCCTGCTTGGCGTTGTCCTTGCCTGGTTGGATGATGAACACGCTGTCACCATGCAAGGCATAGGTAATGGCCGATTGCGGCACCGTCACCACCGACGCACCATCGGGCGCGGTGATCTGCACCTTGGCGAACATGCCGGGGCGCAGCACTTCATCGGGGTTGGGCAAGCGCACCTGGATCGCCACCATGCCGGACTTGGCATCCACCTGCGGCTCGATGGCGGCCAGGGTGCCTTCGAACACCCGGCCCGGATAAGCGTCTAGCGTGACCTGGACCGTCTGCCCCACCGTCACCCGCCCCAAATCCTTTTGCGACAGGTGGAAATTGCCCAGCATCACCGACAGATCTTGCAGATTGACCACTGCGGCGCCGGGTTGCAGATATTGCCCCAGATCGACCTTGCGCACCCCGGCCACCCCGTCGAAGGGGGCGAACACGGTCTTGTGGGTGATCTGGGCATTGGCCGAAGCCACCGCCGCTTCGCTGACATGCAGATCGGCGACCGCCTTATCCAGGGCGGCCTGCGACACCGCATTGGTAGAAACAAGCTGGCGATTGCGGTTTTCGGTCAGCTTGGACAATTCCAGATTGGCTTGGGCGCTGCGCAGGGCGGCGGTTTCCAGATCGGTATCCAGCCGCACCAGCAGGTCACCCTTTTTCACCTTTTGCCCGGACTGAAAGGCGATTTCCTTGACCAGTCCGGCAACCGACGTGGTGACATCGACACCGTTAATGGCCTCCAACGTGCCAACGGCGGAAACGTCCGTGCTCCAGCGCTGGGTATCGGCCTTGGCGACGGTCACGGCGATCACGGGCTTGGGCAGCGTCGCGAAATATTGCTTGATCATATAGCTGCGGAACTGGACGAAGCCGAACACCCCGCCGAACACCAACAGGCTGATCACCAGCATGATGGTCAGTTTCTTCCACGCCTTCATTTTCAAACTCCGTTCCGCCGCCCGGGCGCGTCCTGCCGGACCGCCGATCAGACGCGCGTTATTTCAACAAAGACCAGGCGGCCTCGATAACCTTTTGCTGTTCCGTATCGGATCCAACCCGCAGCCCCAGCAACCGGGTATAGATCAAGCCGTCGGTAGCGGCCCCGACCAGCATCGCAATCCCCAGATCGGGGCTGTCGCTGCGAATGCGTTCGGTCCATTCGTCGTATTTCTGCTGCACCGGCTCGACCAATGTCGGGTTCAGCACCGCCGCCACCAAAAGCGCACTGCCAATAGTGTCTTCGCACGGCCCCGACGGATCGCAGGCGGCCCGCAGCAATGTTCTGGCCCAACGATACGGCCCCTCGGGTTCGATGGCATAATAATGATTGTGTAAGTCTTCCATATGATCAACTAGACGCTGAATCATCGCCCGGATCAGATCATCCTTCGAACGGAAATGGTAGAGCACCCCGCCCTTGCTGACGCCCGCCACCTTGGCGGCTTCGTCCAGGGTCATGCGGCCTACGCCCTGACTGCGGACGATCTCCATGGCGGCATCGACGATTTTCTCCCGTGTGCTCATCGTTTTTATTATCCCTTGCAAGGATGGCCCACCCCATGGACTCAACGCCTGCCCGACCACAATCATTCAACCGTCCAGACGGCACTGTACCGTCTGGACGGTATGTTTACTCCAATCGCGATTTGCTGTCCAGGGCACCGGTTTCCCGAGCGATAAACAGTGGCTTTTTCCGCGTGACTTGACGCCAAACAACGGCACAATGGGCGTTACGCGGAAGGGGGATTTCCGTTTCGATTTGGTTTCGCCATGTTATCGCCACGTTTTCCCGCCACTTGCTGCGGTGGGGGATGTTCAACCTATTGAAGGCGTTGAAAAATGAGTTTGAAAAGCAACAGCGACATTTACGGCCCGGTCGCCCGCGCCCTGCATTGGAGCATCGCTTTGCTGTTCCTGTGCCTGCTGTTCAGCGGCTTCCTGTCGGATGATTTGCCCAAGCCGACCACCATCATGCTGCACAAGGCCACCGGTATTCTGGTGTTCGGCCTGGGGGTGTTGCGGTTGTTGTGGTGGGCCGCCGACACCAACCGTCCCGATGATTCCGACCTCAGTTGGGAAAAGTGGCCGGCCCGTCTGACCAAATGGACCCTGGCCGCCCTGTCGGTGGTCATGCCCCTATCGGGTTGGCTGATGAGTTCGGCCAGCGATAAGCCGATTTTCTTCTACGGCTTGTTCCAGGTGCCGATGTTGGTCGCCCCCGACAAGGCGCTGGGTCATCTGTTCAAGGAAAGCCACGAAACCCTGGGTCTGATCGTTGTCGCCCTGCTGGCCTTGCATGTGGCGGGCGCTGTTCGCCACCACTTCATCACCAAGGACCGCGTGTTGCTGCGCATGCTGGGGCGTTAAGCCTTAACACCCGCACCCATGAAAAAAGGAGGCCGTGGCTGCGGCCTCCTTTTTGCTGTCTCAAAGACACGAACGATCAGTTCTTGGCTTGGCGGATCAACCGCTTATTCAGCCGCCGCGCCAACCAGTCGCCCAGGCTTTGCATGCCCTGGACCAGGATGATCAGAACGACCACAACCACGGCCATCACGTCGGGTTGAAAACGCTGATAGCCATAGCGGATGCCCAAATCGCCCAAGCCACCGCCGCCTACCGCGCCCGCCATGGCGGAATAGCCCACCAGACTGACCACGGTAATGGTCAGACCGGCGACGATACCCGGCCAGGCTTCGGGCAGCAGCACCTTGCCAATGATCTGCGCCGGGGTCGCCCCCATGGCCTGAGCGGCCTCCAGCAAACCGGGGTCCACTTCCCGCAAAGCGCTTTCCGCCAGTCGGGCAACAAAGGGAATCGCAGCCACGGTCAACGGCACGACCGCCGCCATGGTGCCGATGGAGGTGCCCACCACCAGCCGGGTAAAGGGAATGATCGCCACCAGCAGAATGATGAACGGCGTCGAACGCGCCGCATTGACGACCGCGCCCAGCACCCGGTTGAACAGCGGATGTTCCAACACATGGCCGCGTCCGGTTACCACCAAAATGATGCCCAGCGGCACCCCGATCAATCCCGACAACAGGGCCGAGACCCCCACCATCAAAAGGGTTTCCCCCAAGCCGTCAAGCAGCAGTCCGATCATCACCGGCGACATAGCCCAGCACCTCCGCTTGCAGATTGTTGGTTCGGATATAGGCAATCGCCGCTTGGACCTGTGCGTCGGGTCCCACCGCTTCCACCACGATATTGCCGTAGGGCGAACCCTGGATGTAATCGACGTTGGCCTGCAAAATGTTCAGCGACAGGTCTTGATGGCGCACGATGTCCGCCAGGATCGGCAGATTGGCCGACGGTCCGGTAAAGATGATGCGCAACACCGCATTGCCGCCCGGCAGCGGGGCCGCCTGCAACCGGTCTTGCAGGCAAGCGGGCAATTCGCGTTCGATGAGATCGCGCACGAAGCTTTTGGTAATCTCGGCCTTGGGGGCGGTGAAGACGTCGAACACGCTGCCCTGTTCCACCACCCGACCCTGGTCCAGCACCGCCACGCGGTCGCAAATTTCCTTGATCACCGGCATTTCGTGGGTAATCAGCACGATGGTCAGGCCCAGCTTGCCGCTGATGTCCTTCAAAAGCGCCAGGATCGATTTGGTGGTTTCCGGATCCAGGGCCGACGTTGCCTCGTCACACAGCAGAACCGACGGAGACGATGCCAAGGCGCGGGCGATGCCGACGCGCTGCTTTTGCCCGCCCGACAATTGGGCCGGATATTGGTCCCGCTTGTCGGCCAGTCCCACCAGATCCAAGAGCGGCGCCACCTTGGCGGCAATCTCGGTTTTAG
>JASLCK010000030.1 GCA_030151865.1 Rhodospirillaceae bacterium
AGTTTACCATGCCGTTTGTCAGGGGCGGACTATCCCTCGCGGTTCAAAGGCTTAAGGCAAGGATTAAGCCGCCGCCGATCACCAGGATCGCGGTCAGGGCAAACAGCAGCGTAATCGGGGTCAGAGCCTGTTGGCGATACAGGCGTAAAGCCACCCCCACCGCCAGGACAAAGCACAGACCCAGCCCCCAACGATGATCGTTCAAAAGCGCATCAACAAACCCGCTCGACATGACGCCCCCGTCTTTGGCTGCCGTTAGGGCAAATCATAAGGCCGCGCCCAAACGCCGCCTTGACGGCGGTCATGCCCAGGACTGGGACAGAATCACGCCAGGACGAACATCTCGTCCAGATGCACCGTTCTCAGCAAGCGGGCCACCGTTCCATCCGCGCCTTGCATGACGCCGGATATGTTGTGACCCTTGGCGATATCCAGGCACATCAACAACAGGCCGATCCCGGCGGAATCCAGCGCGGCAAGCCCGGACAAGTCGAACACCAGCCGTTTCGCGCACGCCGCCACCATGTTGTCCATGGCGAAAATCAGATCGTCATAAACCCGGTGTGTCAAACGGCCCTGTACATAGACGATGAAGTCATCACCCGACTGCGCCGTCTTTAAAGCCTCAGTCTGCATCGCCTTACCCCCCACTCGAAACCCCTGCGCCAGGGCAGAACCCTCGATTAATTATGTATTGATAAATTATCTACTCCATAACGTTTCCCTCACCGCTCCTTTGCGGAACGTTGTTCTTATGACAAGAGCAAAAATGAAAAGGGCGGCCACAAGGACCGCCCTTTCCGTATGCCTTCACCGGCGAAACACGCACTGATTAGATCAGAGCGACGCTTTCCGCCTGCGGGCCCTTCTGACCCATGGTGATGGTCAGGCGCACGCGCTGTTCCGGTTCCAGCGAACGCAGGCCGGACTTTTCCAGGGCGCGGATGTGCACGAACACGTCCTTGCCGCCGTCGTCCACGGCGATGAAGCCGAAGCCCTTGTCAGCACTGAAGAACTTCACGCGGCCTTCAACGGTCGGGCCGGGTTCGCCACGGCTGAAGCCGCCACCAGCGGGAGCACCACCTTCACGGGGGGCACGACGCGGCACGGCGGTCGACAGATCGACCGAATGCACGGTCACGACCTGCGGGCCGCGTTGGCCCGGGCCCAGATCGCACACCACGGTGGCGCCTTCGGCGACTTCACCCAGGCCGGCGCGTTCCAGCGCCGAGATGTGCAAGAAGGCGTCCGGCGACCCATCGGTCGGGGAAACGAAGCCGAAACCCTTGGTGGCATTAAACCACTTCACGGTGGCGGACACATTGGCCTGGTCCACGGTGGGACGGTTGAAATCAGGACGAGGAGCCCGCGGAGTCGGAGCCTCGAATCCGCCGCCACCACCGAAGTCACCGAAATCATCCCGGCGCCGTTCGCCGCCGCGACGGCGATGTTCGGACCTATCACGCTGCCATGACATGTGTAGTGCTCTTTCCATTCTGTTGTCGTCAAAACTTTCCAGAGGTGCGACGCCGAATTTCCCATCGCCGTCCCGTGGCGTCCTCTGGATTCCCGATGCCACTTCCGGGATTCCTCAACTGATGCTGCTACGCAAGTACCTTTCTCAGACCTTGGCCGCCGCCCTATTTTTAACCGCGAAAAAGCGACACATGGCAGCAAACGTCAAATCATAGCATCAAAATATTTGAAGTACACCCGCTACTTCATGTCCTGATGCGATTTGACCGACGGTCCAAGCACACCCTCCCTGGCATAGAAAGCACGACAGCAATCCTAACATTCCCCCTTGCCGCCCCTCGCCTAGCCAGGAGTCCTGTGTCGATCAGACCAGGCCCATCTGCCGAAAGGGTAAGGCGCGACTATGCGGACGCCTTAGTCGTCGGCATAGGGGTTGCGACGCTTGCGCAGGCCGAAACGGATCGGCACACCCGGCAGGTCAAAGGTTTCGCGCAGGCCGTTGACCAGATAGCGGGTATAGCTTTCCGGCAGTTCGTCGGCACGTTGGGTGAACACCGCGAAGCTCGGCGGACGGGTCCGCACCTGGGTCATATAGCGCAAACGAATCCGTCGTCCGCCCGCCACTGCCGGCGGCGGATGGCGTTCGGTCATTTCCGCCAGCCAGCGGTTGAGCTGCGAGGTGGGAACGCGCTTGTTCCAGACATCGTAGATATGGATGACGGCATCCATCAGCTTGTCAGCGCCGCGGCCCGTCAAAGCCGACAGGGTAATGGTGGGAATCCCGCGCACCTGCGGCAGCGAGGTTTCCAGACGGTCCTGCAAACGCTGCAAAGCTTCCGCCCGGTTTTCCACCGCATCCCACTTGTTGATGGCGATGACCAGGGCGCGGCCTTCCTGCAGCACCAGACGGGCGATGGTCAGGTCCTGCTTGTCCAAGATGGCGTTGGCGTCCAGCACCAGCACCACCACATGGGCCATGCGCAAGGCCTCGATGGTGTTGGACGTGCTGAGCTTTTCCACCGAATCCGAGATATTGGCGCGACGGCGCAGCCCGGCGGTATCCACCAGACGGATGGTCCGCCCGGCATATTCCCATTCGCTGGTGATGGCGTCGCGGGTCAGTCCGGCTTCCGGCCCGGTCAGCATGCGGTCTTCGCCCAACAGGCGATTGACCAGGGTGGACTTGCCGACATTGGGACGGCCCACCAGGGCCAGCGACAACGGACGGGCGGCTTCGGCCAGTTCGGCTTCGGCATTGACATCGCCGTCTTCCAGATCGTCGCCTTCGGCCAGGGCAGCGGCCTTGGCTTCAGCCTCGGCGAATTCGTCCTCTTCCTCGGGGAAGCCGCCATGTTGTTCAGCATGGGGCCGCAGGGCTTCGTAAAGGTCGTCCAGGCCCTCGCCATGTTCAGCGGAAATCGGCACCGGTTCGCCCAAGCCCAGGCTATAGCTTTCATAAAGACCGGGCGCGCCCGCCTTGCCTTCGCACTTGTTGGCCACCAGAAGCACCGGGGTCGGGCTTTTGCGCAAATGACTGGCGAAGAAGCTGTCCAGCGGGGTGACGCCCGCGCGGCTGTCGATCAGAAACAGCACCACATGGGCTTCGCGGATGGCCCGTTCGGTCTGGTCGCGCATGCGGCCTTCGACGGAATTGTCGGTGGCGTCTTCCAGCCCGGCGGTGTCGATCACCGTGAATTCCATGTCGGCGATGCCGCCCTTGGCCTCGCGGCGGTCGCGGGTCACGCCCGGCATGTCATGGACGATCGCCAGGCGGCGTCCCACCAGACGGTTGAACAAAGTGGACTTGCCCACATTGGGGCGACCGATGATGGCGACCTTGAAAGACATGACGTTCCTAAAAAACCGAACCAAACCCACACTACACACACAAACCCGGCGCGCCACTGCACAAGAGTTTTAAGCCCGCCGTTTTACTCTCAAGACCAAGGCCCGGCACAAAATGGCCGGGCCTCACGTCTGGTACCTTTGCGGAACCTTTTGGCCCCTTAACGATACGCCACCAGATCGCCGTCATTGGTCATGAACAGCAAGGTGTCGTTGGCGATGATGGGCGCAATCAAAATGCCGTCGGGCAGTTCGATATGGCCCAGGATCTCACCGGTATAGGGCGAAACCGCCATGGCGTCGCCTTCCGAGGACGCGACGATCAGACGGTCCGAGGCCAAAACCGGACCGGTCCAGACGACACGGCCGCGCTTTTCTTCCTCGTTACGCCACTGTTGCATGGGGGTCACCCAGCGGATCTTGCCGCGCTTGGCGTCAAAACACACCAGTTCCGACGAATTGGTCAGCAGATAGACAAAATCGCCCGCCACCCAAGGCGTCTGCGTCGAACCGATTTCGCGGTCCCACACCCGACGGCCACTGCGCAGATCGATGGCGGCAAAAGTGTCGGAATTGCTGACCGCGTAAACCCGGCCACGATCGATCACCGGCAGACCGCGAATGTCATTCAGGGTCGCCACCTGATCGGTGCGCTTCATGGTGGTCAGCGCGTCGCTCCAGATCGCGGCACCGTTTTCGATGCGCAAGGCGAAGATTTCACCCGACGTGTAAGGCACCACCACGGTGTTGCCATCGACGGCGGGGCTGACGCTGCCCACCAGGGCCGCCGATTCGTTAATGCCCTGGTGCGACCACAATTGGTGGCCGTCTTCCTCGGACAGGGCCAAGGTCTGATTGTCCACCGTGATCATCAGGACGCGGCCCGCACGCGCGGTCGGCGCGCCGCGCACAGGTGCCGGCAAATTCTGGGTCCACAGCACCTTGCCCTTGGCCGGGTCCAAAGCGACAAGCTGACCATAGCCGGTGGTGGCAAACAGCTTGCCGTCATCAAAGGCCAAGCCACCGCCAAAGCTGCCCCGGTCGGCATCTTCCGGCGCGGTCTCACGCTTCCACAAACGGCGGCCATTGCGCAGATCGTAAGCCGACACCATCGATTCGGCGTCCATGGCATAGACCTTGCCGTCCGCCACCACGGGCGGGGTCAAAAAGGCCTGACGCTTGCTGCCGCCAGTGCCGACACTGGAGCGCCAAACCTCGCGCAGGTTATCGCCCACCGACAGGTGATACATGGCATGGGGCGGATAACCGCCCGCCTGCGGCCAGTCGGCCACGGTTTCCGGGGGCGGCAGAACGATTTCGCCAGCCGAAGCGCCGGCATCGGGCTCCAGGCTCTTGGCCTGCATCAGCACGCTGACGCGTTTGCCGGGCAGCGGCGGTTCATCATTGTCGCCAAGCCAGCTATCGCCACAAGCCGCAAGCAGTCCGCAAGCCGCCATCACGACAGCCAGCCGACGCATGTTGGACCCCTTCATCAGCCCCCCCCTCATTACCCTTTGACCTTATCACCGGCGCCCAGGGCGGCCAGCATTTCGGCGGCGCGGGCGCGCACGCCCTGCGGCGCCTCCAGATCGTCGGCCAATTGCTTGTAAAGATTGATGGCGCGGTTGGCGTCACCCTTCTTCTGGGCCAGCATCGCCAAAGCCTCGGTAGCGGCAAAGTGCCAGGGATTGCTTGCCGCCAGCAGGTTCGACAGCTTGGCTTCGACCGGGGCCAGATCGCCACCCTGATCGATGGACAGCAAGGCCGACTTGATCACCGCCAGATCGCGGTACAAGGGCTTGGCCGAGGACGCAGCCAGCTTATCATAAGCGGCAATGGCGCCTGCCGCATCGCCCGACGTCGCCAGCAGTTCGGCGCGGCGCATCTCGGCGGTCATGGCAAAGCCGGTGTGGCTGTCGGCGGCCAGCTTGTCCAGAGCCTGAACGGCGTCTTGCAGCTTACCCGCATCGGCCAGGGCCTGCGCGGCGCTGAACTGGGCGGCTTCCTTTTGGCGCACGCCGTTTTGCCAGTACTGCCAGCCCTGGTTGGCGGCAACCACCAAGACAATGCCGATGGCCCCACCGATCATCCAATTGCCATAGCGTTTCCACAGCTTTGCATATTGGTCGCGGCGCAGGTCTTCATCGACCTCCTGAATAAGCAGTTCAGCCGCGCTATCGTTGTTGCTGGCGGTCACTGTTCGGACTCTCCCATTAAAACGCAATGGCCGCCACCATAGCGCCCGCTCAAGGCAAACGCAAACGCGGCGCGGGGCTTTTCGTTCATTCGTCGCGCCATTTGATCGAACAGCCCATGCTGGCGATCTGTTGGGCCGGACCGCGCCCGGTTTCGGCCACCTGACGCATCGCTTCGAACAGTTCGCGCCGTGCATCAAGCGGACCGGCTTCACGGCGCGAGGCATCAAGCCGCCCGCGATATTGCAGCCCCAAACCGGCATCGAAGCCGAAGAAATCAGGGGTGCACACCGCATCATAAGCGCGCGCCACCTGTTGGGTCGGATCGATCAGATAGGGAAAGGTAAAGCCGTGCCGGGCGGCGAACAGCTTCATGTTGTCGAACGAATCGTCGGGATAGGCGTCGGTATCGTTGCTCATGATCGCCGCCACACCGATGCCCAGCGCCTGTAATTCTTTCACGTCGCGCACCAGGCGATCGACAATCGCCTGCACATAAGGGCAGTGATTGCACAGAAACATCACCAAGGTGCCACGCGGCCCGCGCACATCCGCCAGGGACAAGGTTTTGCCGTCGAGTCCCACCAGGGAAAAATCGGGGGCGTGCCAGCCAAAATCACACAACGGCGTTTCCACGGCCATCGTCTTGTCCTTTCGTTGACTCTCTTTTAACCGGAGCCGCAGTATAAAATCTTAAAGCCACTCTTGTCCCGAGCGATCCGCGATGGTGCGTAAAGTCTTTTCCTGCATGCTGATCCTGGGTTTGCCGGGCTTGCTCAGTCTGAGCGGGTGCGGCGGCGAAATTACTTTGCCGGGCGCGGCGGCCATCGACGGCTTGAGTGTGATCAATACTCAAAAGACCGTCGATGATCATGTGGTTGGCTGGGTGACCGACAAGGATTGTTCGACCGTGCGGGCATCGCGCGGGGAAACCTATTGCCAGGACAAGCCGGTGCCGGTGCCGGTGGTGCGCAAGGTCAGCTATTGCTACAAAACCCTGGGCAGCGTGTCCTGCTATGATCGCCCTATCCCCCAGAATGCCCCGCAGCTTTACGGCACCCGGGTCGAGGATGTGCCCATTAACCGGCAATGACCGACCAGGCCTGCCCGACACAATAAAAAAGCCGCTTCTGGTGAAGCGGCTCAGACTACTGACAAACCCCGTCGTTTTTCGGCGGGGTTTGTTTTTTGAGCGGTTCAGGCGTAAGCG
>JASLCK010000137.1 GCA_030151865.1 Rhodospirillaceae bacterium
CTGACCGGCTTTGACCTGTCGATCATCAGCATCATCGGCGTCATCTTGCTGATGGGCATCGTCAAGAAGAACGGCATCATGATGGTGGATTTCGCCATCGAGGCGCAGCGTCACCGCAAGGTGTCGGCGGAACGCGCCATCTATGACGCCTGCCGCAAGCGGTTTCGCCCCATCACCATGACCACCCTGGCCGCCGTGCTGGGCTCGGTGCCGCTGGCCATCGGCGGCGGGGCCGGGTCGGAACTGCGCCGTCCGCTGGGCATCGCCATCGTCGGCGGTCTGGTGGTGTCGCAATTCCTGACGCTTTATACGACCCCGGTGGTTTACATTTACATGGCCCGTTTGGCCCGCCTGATTGCGCGGCTCAGGGGCAAGACGTCGGAAATATCCGTTCCCACGCCATCTGTTGACGAGGCATCCGGTAATGTCGGTTAAATTCTCCCTCCGCAGCGGCGCTGCTTTCGCGGTGTTGGCCTTTTTCCTGACCGGATGCAGCGTCGGCGACGATTATCAACGTCCTGAAACCGCTCAACCCGTCTCGTGGAACGATGGGGTCGCCAGCGGCGAATGGCCGTCGGCGGAATGGTGGAGGGGCTTCAACGCCCCCAGTCTGGACGACTATGTGCGCCAAGCCAGTCAGGCCAATCTGGATTTGGCGGCGGCCGAGGCGCGGGTGCGCCAAGCCGATGCCCAGGTCAAGATTGCGGGCGGGGCGCTGTTGCCGTCGGTCAGTGCGGGCGGCGGGGCCAGCCGCAGCCACAATCCTGTCAGCAAAGGATCCAACTCCAGCAAGAGCGGATCGGATTCGGTGCAGACCAACACCTATTCGGCCAATCTCAGCGCCAGTTACGAAATCGACTTCTGGGGCAAGAATCAGGCGGCGGTCGATGCCGCCCGCGCCACCGCCCTAGGCAGCCGGTTTGACCGCCAGACCAGCATTTTGACGGTGCAAAGCGGGGTGGCGACTACCTATTTCACCATTCTGGGCACCAATGAACGGCTGCGGGTGGCGCGGGAAAATCTGCGCAACGCCGAGGAAGTTCTGGCGGCCATCCAAGATAAGCTGCGGGCGGGCACCGCCACCGAACTGGACTTGGCCCAGCAGGAAAGCCAGGTGGCCAGCACCCGCACCGCCATCGCGCCGCTGGAACAGACGCTGCGTCAGAACACCAATGCCCTGGCGGTGCTGTTGGGCAAGCTGCCCGAGGATGTGGCGATCCCCGCCAAGGACCTGTCGGGCCTGACGGTGCCGGAAGTCAAGCCGGGCCTGCCGTCGCAATTGCTGCAACGCCGCCCCGATGTGCGGTCATCGGAACAGGCGCTGATCAACACCAACGCCACCATCGCCGAGGCTCAGGCCGCGCTGTTTCCCAGCATCAGCCTGACCGGGCAATACGGCTATTCCAGTTCGGTCCTGCATTCCCTGTTCGATCCGGCCAGTACCCTTTGGAACATCGCCACCTCGCTGACCCAGCCGATTTATAAGGGCGGCGTGTTGGAAGGCGGGGTCGATCTGGCCAAGAGCAAATGGGACGAAGCCGCCGCGACCTATCAGAAGACCGTGGTGTCGGCGTTCAGCGACGTGGAAAACGCCTTGGTCGCCCTGCAAAAAACCACCGAGGAAGAACAGTCGCAATTGGTGGCCCAGCAGACCGCCAAACGCGCTTACGAAATCGCCCAGGATCAGTTGCGCGGCGGCACCGCCGACATCACCACGGTGCTGAACGTGCAGAAGACCCTGTTCGCCGCCGAGGACAATCTGGCCCAGGCCCGCCTGAACCGTCTGTTGGCGGCGGTGGCCTTGTACAAGGCCTTGGGCGGCGGTTGGGATGGCGCTGTGACGATGGTGGACGCCAAGGGCTGATTCCGGCTAGGGTTGGCCCCGTCATCGTGCGAGGCAGACCCGTGACCAGTTATCACCCGGAACAGCAATATCTCGACCTTTTGCGCCAGATTCTCGACAGCGGCGACGAACGCAGCGACCGCACCGGGGTTGGCACCCGCAGCCTGTTCGGGGCGCTGATGCGCTTTGATCTGGCCCAGGGCTTTCCGCTTTTGACCACCAAACGGGTGTTCTGGAAAACCAGTTTCCGCGAAATGCTGTGGTTTTTGACCGGCGGCACCAACATCCGCCCGCTGGTCGAACAGGGCGTTCATATCTGGACCGACTGGCCGTTGAAGGCGTACCGCGACGCCAGCGGCGAAGATATTTCCCGCGATGATTTTGAACAGCGCGTCATTGACGATGCCCAGTTCGCCGCCCAGTGGGGCGAGTTGGGGCCGGTCTATGGCAAGCAATGGCGGCGCTGGGTCGGCCCCGATGGGCGCGAGCATGACCAGATCGCCCAACTGATATCCCAGATCAAAAGCAATCCGGCGTCGCGTCGCTTGCTGTTCCATGCCTGGAACGTGGCGGAAGTGGACCAGATGGCCCTGCCGCCCTGTCACATGGTCTATCAGTTCCATGTGGCCGGGGATCGGCTGTCGTGTCTGTTGTTCCAACGGTCCGCCGACGTGCTGTTGGGCCTGCCGTTCAATCTGGCCGGGGCGGGGGCGCTGACCTATATGCTGGCCCAGCAATGCGGCCTGAAGCCGGGGCATCTGGTGTGGACCGGCGGCGATGTGCATCTTTATCTCAACCATGTGGATCAGGCCCGCGAGCAACTGACCCGCACGCCGCGCCCCTTCCCGACCCTGACCTTGCTGCGCCAGCCCGCCAGCATCGATGATTACCGGATCGAGGATTTCGAGATGCAGGGCTATGACCCGCATGCCCATATTTCGGCTCCGGTGGCGGTGTAGGGTGTTGCGGTAAAGCTCGGCGTCTGAGTGGTTTCGACGTCCCCCCGCCCTCGATCCCTCCCCGCGAGGGGGAGGGAAGATAAAGGCGTCGCCGCCAGAACTCCCGGAGCTTTAGCGGAGGGCAGCCAAGCAGGCCGGATGGCCTGCGCCCGCCGCCTGAGGGACCCAAAATATGGAGCGCAGCGACTAGCGCGTTGAGCGCGCCGGAGCTTTAGCGGAGGGAAGCCAAGCGGGCGGATGCCCGCGCCCGGCGTTGAGGGGGCAGACAAGAGCTTCACTTCAAACCAGCACCAAAACCCGCTAGGCAAAATTCGCCTAGCGGGTTTTGAGCGGGGAAATCAGACCGTCTTAGAACGGTGCGATGATGTCGAACACCTGCTGGCCATAGCGGGCCTGCTGGACGTCGGACAGGGTGCCGCGGCCGCCGTAGGTGATACGGGCTTCGGCGATCTGGTTCGAACTGATGGTGTTGGTCGACGTGATATCTTCCGGGCGGATGATGCCGTTGACCGAGACTTCACGCAGTTCTTCGTTGACCCGCAGTTCCTGCTTGCCGCTGATCACCAGATTGCCGTTGGGCAGCTTTTGGGTGATGACGGCGGCGATGTTGACCACCACCTGTTCCTGGCGCCCGATCTGGCCGTTGCCGTTGACGTTGCTTTTGGCGCCCAGGCTCCAGGGTGTGGTGTTGCTATAGCCGCTGGGCAAAACTTTCTTCACGGTATTTTCCAGGCCCAGCATGGCGAAGGGGCTGGCGCTTTCCGAATTGTCGCGGGTTGCGGTGGTCTGGTTTTGCAGCTTGGCGCTTTCGGTGATGTTAACCGAAACCGTCAGGATGTCGCCGATTTCGCCAGCGCGCTGATCCTTGAAGAAGGCGCGGGCACCGGGCCGCCACAGGCTGTTGGCGCCGGGCTGCGGGGCGTTGGCGACCGGCATCGGCATGCTGATGGGTTGATAGCCAGGGTTTTGGGTCGGGTCCTGAATGCGCGAAACCTTGGGGCCGTCGCCGACTTCCGACAGGCGGGTCATGGCGTTGCAGGCGGCGAGGGAGCTAGCGGCCATGACCACGACGGCGGCGCGGGCGGCGATGCTGGTGAAACGGCTGTTCATGACGGCTCTCCTCAATTGGCCAAGGCGACGCCAGCCATCAGCGGCACGCTGACGGTTTCCGACGATTCGATCTTGGCCTGAACAATCTGATTGCTGTGGGTGTTCATCACCCGAATGGTGTCGCCGACGCTGCCCTGTTCCTGGGCGCGGCCCTGGGTGCTGAGCGCCATGGTGCCGTATTTCAGGACCATGGTGACCAGCGCGCCGCGCTGCACGGCGATGGGCTTTTGCAGGTCGCTGGCCGACAACATCTGGCCGTTGCGCAGGCTCTGGCGCGGGGCCATGCCGATGACCTGATCGGCGTCGGTCAGGATGTCGCGGCGCAGGCTGTCTTCGCGGACCCGGATAAAGGTCAGGTCGCTGGCGCGGATCACTTCGCCGCGGTTGATGCCGTGGCCGATCACCGGCACTTCGATGGTGTTGAAGACCCGCCCCGACACCCGCACGCGCTGGGCGTTGGGCTGATCGGCGGGGGCTTCGATGGTGGCGGTGAAGCGCTTGTAACGGTTGTCATAGAACAGATCGCGGACGGCGACACTGGCGGGGGCGCCGGTCGGCACGGTGATCTGCATGACGCGATTGCTCAGCTCGATCTCGGCGTGATCGGGCAAACCCTGCTGGCTGGACAGGGCGCTGGCCAGTTCGTTTTCGATCTGGTCGTGGGTGATGGTCTGGCTGGCCCGTTCGATCACAGCCTGATCAAAGGACGAATTGGCGCGCCAATCCAGGCCGTTGGCCCGGGCGATGCGCATCAGCCAGTCGGAGTCCACGGTGACGCGCCGACCGGGGGCCGGGGCGCGGGCGACCGGGGTATCGGCCTGGGTGCCGGCGTCGTCGAACAGATCGCCCAGCTTGATGACGTCTGAATCGACCAGCACATTGGGACGCAGGATGCCAGCAGCGTCGGCGGTCAGCGGGCTGGCGCTGATCAGCAGGGCGGCGGCGATCGGGGCAAGGGCGAGGCGGTTCATGACGGCAATCCCTTACTTCAGCTGGTTGACGGTCGACATCATCTCGTCGGACGACTGGATGACCTTGGAGTTCATTTCATAGGCGCGCTGGGCGCTGATCAGGTTCGAGATTTCCGACACCACGTTGACGTTCGAGCTTTCCAAGAAACCCTGGAGGATCGAGCCAAAACCGGGGCTGCTGGGGTTGGCGACAATGGCGTTGCCCGAGGCCGAGGTTTCCATGAACAGGTTGTCGCCGCGCGCTTCCAGACCGGCTTCGTTGGGGAAGTTGGCCAACTGCAATTGGCCCACCACGGTGGCGGCCACCTGGCCATCCAGCTTGACCGACACCTGACCCGAGGAATTGACAGAAACGCTGACGGCGTTGTTGGGCACGGTGATGCCCGGCTGCACGGTATAGCCTTCGTTGGTGACGATCTGGCCCTGCGACGACAGCTGGAAGGAGCCCGCGCGGGTATAAGAGGTTTCGCCCGACGGCAGCAGGATCTGGAAGTAACCCTTGCCCTGCACGGCCATATCCAGGGTGTTGTCGGTGTTGGTCATGCTGCCCTGTTCGGTGATGCGATAGACCGCGCTGGTCTTCACACCCAAGCCAAGCTGGACGCCCGACGGAACGATGGTGCCGGTGTCGGACGAATTGGTGCCGACGCGGCGCAGGTTTTGGTACAGAAGGTCGCTGAATTCCGGCCGCCGACGGTTGTAGGCGGTGGTGTTCATGTTGGCGATGTTGTTCGAGATAACTTCGACGTTGGTCTGCTGAGCCAGCATGCCCGTGGCGGCGATATTCATAGCGCGCATGGTTTAAATCCTTCCTTCAGGCCTTCTGGGACTGCGACAGAATCTGCATTGCCTTCATCTGTCGGTCGTGTTCGTTCTCGATCATTTTCTGCACGCCTTCGTAATTGCGCAGAATGCTGACCATGCGGGTTACTTCGACCACGGGCTGGACGTTGGATTCTTCCAGCATGCCCTGTTGGATATTGGGGCGCGCCACGTCGGTGGGGTTCTGGTCGGTCTGATAGGTGTTGTTGCCCGCCTTGCGCATCATCTGTTCGTTGTCAAAGCTGACGACGCGCAGGTTGGCGATGACGCCGTTTTCCGTGCTGATGGTGCCGTCCTGGGCGATGGTGATCTGGCTTTCGTTGGGCGCGAAAACGATCGGCTGGCCGTTCTTTTGCAGAACCGGATAGCCGGTCGAGGTCACCAGCATACCGTTTTCGTCCAGGCTGAAGTGGCCATCGCGGGTATAGCGGGCACCCGCCGGGGTGTCGGCGACAAAATAACCGTCGTTATGCAGGGCCACGTCCAACTGGTTCCCGGTGGTGTTCAGCGTGCCTTCGCGGGTATCGCGCAGCGTGCCGACGTCCTGGACATAGGAAACCTTGCGGCCAAACGGCGTGGTGTCCGACTTGGTCTTGACCATGTAGTCGGAGAACATCGCCTCTTCGCCCTTGTAGGCGTTGGTATTGGCGTTGGCCATGTTGTTCGCCACGATTTCCATCTGACGCCACAGGGCGGCCTGACGGGAAAGAGCGACGTAGGAGGTGTTTTCCATGACGATTTGGTCCTGCAAAACTGTTCGCCGCCAATAAAAGCAAGGGGCGTGCCAGTTTTGAAAAACCTAGGAAATCCGCCATTTTCTGTGTGCCAAACCAATCTTGGACCCCTGGTGGGGCCGACTTTGCCGGGCAGTTATTGCCCGGTCGGGGTGGGCAAGGTATGGTGCACCCGGTTCGCCTGTGATCGGGTTTTCATAAATACTGGTCTGTTATCAACCTGTTGTTAACCCGCTGACGGCTAGCATTCATCCTGACCAAGCGCGGGCGCGTGTCCGCCGATGGCCCACGGGGGCGAAAGAAGAATGGCCGAAGATCTGGAAGAGGATTTTGAAGAAGGCGAAGGTTCTGATGAATCTTCCGAAGCCGCGCCGTCTGGCGGCGGCGGCAAAAAAAAGAAAATCCTGATCATCCTGATTCTGCTGCTGGGCGTGGTGGCTGTCGCGGGTGGGGTTTACTTTTCGGGCATTCTGGATTCGCTTCTGCATTCGTCGGGTGGGGAAAAGCCCGCCGCCGAACATGCCGAGAGCAAGAAGGAAGAAAAGAAGGGTGGCGAGGCCAAGGCTCCGGAAGTTGCCGAAGCCGTGTTCTATGACCTGCCGGAAATCCTGGTCAATCTGAACACCACCGGGCGTAAGCAGAACTTCCTGAAGATCCGTGTCAGCCTGGAACTGGCCGACCGTCTGGATGCGCCCAAGATCGAAGCGGTGATGCCGCGCATCATCGATAATTTTCAGGTCTATCTGCGCGAACTCAGGGTCGAGGATCTGCAAGGATCCGCCGGGATGCTGCGGTTGCGCGAAGAATTGCTGACCCGTGTCAACGCAGCCGTCAAACCTGCCAAGGTCAATGACGTGCTGTTCAAGGAAATGCTGATTCAGTGACGGATAGCGTCCATGGTCGAGGATAACGACGGCGGCGAAGGCCGGACCCCAGAAGACGAAGAAGCCTTGATGGCCGAATGGGCCGCCATGGCTGGCGACGACGAAGAGGGGGCCGGTGCTGGCGCAGGTGATGCGGACGGCGCTGCTGGCGAAGAGGCTGGCGGCGGCGAAGCCGATGACATGGCCGCCGAATGGGAAGCCATGCTGGGCGCCGGTGACGGCGAAGGCGAGGAAGGTGAAGAAGGCGGCGCCATGGGCGGCGTCTCGACCCGTGTTCTGAACCAGGACGAAATCGACAGCCTGCTGGGCTTCGACGACGCCGAACATGGCGACGGCGACCGTTCGGGCATTCAGGCCATCTTGAATTCGGCGCTGGTGTCTTATGAACGCCTGCCGATGCTGGAAGTCGTGTTCGACCGTTTGGTCCGCATGATGTCCACCAGCATGCGTAACTTCACGTCCGACAACGTTGAAGTCTCGCTCGACAATATTCTTTCGCTGCGGTTTGGCGATTACCTGAACTCGATCCCGCTGCCCGCCATGCTGGCGGTCTTCAAGGCCGAGGAATGGGACAATTACGGTCTGCTGACCGTCGATTCATCCCTGATCTACTCGATCGTTGACGTGTTGCTGGGTGGTCGTCGCGGCACGGCGGCCATGCGTATCGAAGGCCGTCCCTATACGACCATCGAACGCAATCTGGTCGAGCGTATGGTGCATGTGGTGCTGGCCGACCTGTCGGCGGCCTTCGATCCGCTGTCGCCGGTGACCTTCCGCTTTGACCGTCTGGAAACCAACCCGCGCTTTGCGACCATTTCGCGTCCCAGCAATGCCGCCATCGTCGCCAAGCTGCGCATCGACATGGAAGACCGCGGCGGCCGTCTGGAACTGCTGCTGCCCTATGCGACCCTGGAACCTGTCCGTGAACTGCTGCTGCAGATGTTCATGGGTGAAAAGTTCGGTCGCGACTCCATTTGGGAAACCCACCTGGCTGAAGAGCTGTGGATGACCGAGGTGGAGATGGAGGCCGTGCTGGATGAACAGGTGATGCCGCTGCGCGATATTCTGAACCTGCGCGTCGGGTCCAAGATCATGTTGAACGCCATGCCGGATTCGGTAATCGAACTGCGCTGCGGCGATGTGCCGATGTTTGGTGGAAAGATGGGCCGTAAAGGCAACCATATCGCCATCCGCATCGATGAAAAAATCAAGAAGGAGAAAGTCTGAGCCATGGACTACAAGCTCATTCTTGATGTCATCGTCGCCATTCTGCTGGCCGCCACCATCGGCTATGCGGTGATGCTGAACACCCGGCTGAACCAGTTGCGCAAGAACCGCGACGATCTGGTCAAACTGGTGTCCGCCTTCAACGACGCGACCGCCCGGGCCGAAGCGGGCATTCCCAAACTGAAGCGCGCGGCCGAGGAGGCCGGGTCGGGCTTGCAGGAACGGGTGGAAAAGGCCCAGTCCCTGCGCGACGATCTGGCGTTTATGATCGAACGTGCCGACGCCATGGCCAATCGTCTGGAAGGTGCTGTACGCACGGCTCGCGACTCCAAGCCCGCCGCTGGCGGCGGGGCGTCGTCCGGCGCGGCCCCGTCTGGGGTGTCGGGCTTGGGCGGCGGGGCTGCGCGTCCCTCGGCCGGGGCGTCCCGTCCGGGACCGTCTTTCGGCGGTGCCGGTATGGGCGGCGGTCTGGATGATCTGGACGAAGAACGGTCGGATGCCGAGCGCGAATTGCTGCGCGCCCTGCAGTCCTTGCGTTAAGGGGGCGGCGTCATGGCGTCCAAACCGAAACCCAATGAGAAGAAACCGGCGGCGGCCAAGTCGGCCCGTGCCACGCCGTCCCGGCCCCGCAGCGGTGGTCTGGGCGCGCCCGGTGCGCCGATCGCGCCGCGCACCATCCAAAAGCCCAATTCGGGTTTCTTGAACGTGCGCTTGCTGCCGGTGACGATTTTTGTCGCCGCCTTGATGCTGTCGGTGCGTGTCACCGATATCTGGAAAGGCGTTTATAGCCCGTCGGCGGTGTCGGTCAGCGAGTTGGAAGCCCAGCAGCCGCCCCCGCCCGGCGGACGCAAGCGCGGTCAGCGGACCCCCGCGTCGGAAGCCAATGGGGCGTTGTCCCAGGCCCAGACGCCGACCAGCGCCGCGCCGACGACGGCCCCAACCCAACCGACGGCGCCTCAGACGGGCGTGCAGCCCGCGACGCTTCCCGGCGCGCCGCCGCCTGTGGTGCCGCCTGCCAATTCCGCCGCCGAAGGGGAGCCGCCCAGCTTTACCCCCAGCGAAATCGACGTGCTGCAAAACCTGTCGGCCCGGCGCGAGGCGCTGGATAACCGGGAACGCGAACTGACCTTGCGTGAAAACCTGATCAAGGCCGCCGAAGCCCGCATCGACAAGAAGGTTGCGGAAATGAAGGCGCTGCAGAGCAATGTCGAAGGCATGCTCAAACAGGTGGATGATCAGGACGACAAGAAAATGACGTCTTTGGTGAAAATTTATGAGAACATGAAGCCCAAAGACGCCGCGAGGATTTTTGAACAGCTCGACACATCCCTGCAGTTGGGGGTGGTCGGCAAAATGAAAGAACAGAAATTCGCCCCGATCATGGAAGCGATGGATCCGATGAAAGCCAAATTGCTGACGGACGCCATGGCTACAAAACGGGCCGCGAAGACGGAAGGGCAGGGGGGTTAGTGCTCATTTTACGGAAAACGCTTGATAAAGGCTCGTTTCCGTATTTTAACTAGCCCAAACGTTAGATCATGCCGTGCGATGTCGGATACCTTGCCCGGTAGCCTTGTAGGAGTGACGGATGGCTGTCGACAAGAATATGAATATTTTGATTGTGGATGACTACAAGACCATGTTGCGTATCATCCGCAACCTGCTTCGCCAGTTGGGCTTCGTGAATATTGACGAAGCGACCGATGGCGCCATGGCTTTGTCGATGATGCGCGGTGCCAATTACGGCCTGGTCATCTCGGACTGGAACATGGAACCGATGACTGGTCTGCAGTTGCTGCGCGAAGTGCGCGCCGACGCCAAGCTGAAGGCGACCCCCTTCATCATGGTGACCGCCGAATCCAAGTCGGAAAACGTCATCGCCGCCAAGGAAGCGGGCGTGTCCAACTATATCGTCAAGCCTTTCAACGCTGAAACGCTGAAGACTAAGATGGTCAGCGTTCTGGGCGATTTCTAAAAGGGCTGCCGCCAATGTCTTCGACTGTTGATCGTGATCTTGCCCTGCATCTGGAAGCTTTGCGGAAAGAACGCGGAGACACGATCAAGGTCGAGGATGTGGGCGATGTGGTCCGCTCTTTGCTGACCTCGCTTTCGGGTGATCTGACTGCCGGCGACCTCAAGCTCTATCGCGAGGTTGAGGCCCTGGCTCAGTTCATTCATAAGGCCAAGGCGGAAATCGCCGCCTTGCGTCCCCAGGAAATCCAGGCGCAATACATCGCTTCGGCGACCGACGAACTGGATGCCATTGTTGGCGCCACCGAAGTGGCCACCAACGACATTCTGGATGCCGCCGAGCGTCTGGATGGGCTGATGGCGGAGCTGCCGCCCGAACAGGGCCAGCGTCTGACCGACATCACCACCAAGGTGTACGAAGCCTGTAACTTCCAAGACATCACCGGCCAGCGCATCACCAAGGTGGTCAAGGCGCTGAAGCATATCGAAGAGCGAGTGGAAGCCCTGGTGTCCGCTTTCGGTCCCGAGTTCAAGCATCAGCTGCACATGGATCAGCCGGAAGCCGAAGAAAAGCCGATGACCGATCAAGACCTGCTGAACGGTCCGCAATTGCCTGAAACCGCTGCCGATCAGGCGGCGATTGACGCGTTGTTCAACGACTGATTATGGCATCCCTCGGCCGCAAGCCGCGCACGACGGCCGGCGGCGGATCGAAGATCACAGGGGGTCCCCCCCGTTCTTCTTCGGGCCGGGTGTGGTCTCGTCTGCCGGGCGTTACAGCCCTATCCCTTTCCTTATCCCATACCGTCATGGCTGCGCTGGTTGCGGGCGCTTTGTCATGGCCTGCCGATGGCATGGCCCAATCGGCGCAATCACCGCGCGCTGCCGCCCATGACGGATTTGGCCGCATGGTGTTCGACTGGGACGGTCCCGTCAGCTATAGCGCTGATGTGGTCAATGGCGATCTGGTGGTGCATTTCAACCGCCCTGTTCCGGGCGAGGTGCGCTCGGTATTGAAGCCGCTGTCGCGGTATCTGCGCAGTGTGTCCATCAGCGCCGACCGGATGACGGCGACATTTCCGTTGGCCCGCCCGGTGACCATCAAGGCCTTTACCAACGGCACCGGTTCGACAGTGATCGATCTGATGGAATCGAGTGACGGCACCTCGTCCAAGGCTCCCCAGCCGGTTGCCGCCGCCCCTGTTCCGGTGCAGGCCGCGCCGGTCGAAGCTCCGCCGCCCGCCGTTCCGACCCCGGCTCCCGCTTCCGAAGGTCCGGTGTCGCTGGTGCCGACACCCGCCGCCCCGCCAACCACTGCCCCATCCGCGCCTGCCGCTGCCCCACCGGCGGCGTCAAAAGCGACCGCTGCGGCTCCGTCGCCCAACGCCCCTTTGCCGACCTTGGAAGTGCGGGCGGGCGAGCATGGCAGTTACAACCGTCTGGTTTTCGACTGGCCCAAGGCGGTGGATTATAAGGTCGATAAGCAGGATGGCCGGGCGACCGTGACCTTTGGCCGTCCCATCCGCGTCGATATGGTGGGGCTGCAATCATCATTGCCCCAGGACATTTCCATGGTGTCGGCGGAAACGGGACCTAAGACCACCACGGTGGTGCTGTCGGTGCCGCCGCAATCGCGACTGCGGCATTTTGCTTCGGGCAATAAGGTGGTGGTGGATGTGGTGCGCGCCCCCGATGCGCCTGCGCCAGCCAATGCCCCGTCGCCGTTGGCGCAAACCGCCAAGAACGAACCTCCGGCTCCGACTGTTCAACCGACCACCACCGAGCCGCCGCCGTCGCTGCCCGCCGAAAGCCTGACCGCGCCCGCCAAGCCCGAGGCTGCGGCCAAGCCGCCTGCCGAACCGGCCAAGCCCCCGGCGGGCCTGCCGCCTGCCTCCTTGACTGCCGCTGCGCCGCCTGCCGCCGAAAAGGGGCCGGTGCCGCCGCCGCCCGCCGCTGCCCCGGTCGCCCCGGTGACGCGCGGAGAGGAGGCCCGCCCGCCGGAAAACGACAAGATTTTCAGTCTGAGCGTGCCGTGGGAAAAGCCGGTTGCCGCCGCCGTGTTCGAGCGCGCCGGTTACACCTGGGTCGTCTTTGATCGCAAGGAGGACGTGGATACCCGCCTGCTCAAGCGTTTGGGCGGCGAGGCCGTGACCTTTGTGCAGCAGATGCCCCATAAGGACGGCACGGTCCTGCGGCTGATCATCCAGCCGGAATATGTGCCCAGCATGCGCCGCGACGGCCTGATGTGGGTGATCGATCTGTCGCACCGCTCGGCTTTGCCGCCGCAGGTGATCCAGATTACCGCGCCTGCTGCTCTGAGCAGTGGTGTCGGCATTGCGCTGGCGGTCAACGATGCGGGGACGCCGTTGCAGGTGGCTGACCCGGAAGTGGGCGACACCATGACGGTGGTGCCGGTGATTCCCGCCGGGTCGGGGGTGTTCCCCGGACGCGATACGCCGGATGTGGAAATCCTGCAAACCTATCAGGGCGTGGCTTTGGCCCCCCATGTGGACGGCATCGATGTTAAAAGCTCGCGCTCGGGGGTGACCATCGGGCTGCCCAACAAGGGCGGCATGCGGCTTAGCCCCAGCGCCAATCTGGCAGCCCAGGCACAGGCCGCACCCACCACGGCGGCGGCGGCCACCACCGGCTTTATCGATGTGCCCACCTGGCTGCGCAGCGGGCCTGAGCATTACGACGAGGAACGTAAGATCCTCGAAGATGGGCTGCAAGACCTGCCGCCCGCCCGTCGTGCCCCGGCCCATATGGCGGCGGCGCGCTTCTATTTCGCCAATGGTTTTGCCCCTGAAGCCTTGGGCTATCTGCGGATGGCTGCGGTGGATGAGCCGACCATCGAGGATACCGGCCCCTATCGCGCTTTGCGCGGCGCTGCCAACGCCCTGTTGTCGCGTTGGGATTTGGCCTTGCCCGATTTGGACAGCCCCTTGGTCCAAGGTGATCCGGAAACCCGCTTCTGGGCGGCGATCGCCCATGCCGCGTCCAGTGAAAATCCGGGCGAAATGGATAAGGCCATCTCGGCGGGGATGGGTTTTCTGAAGCCTTATCCCAAACGGCTGAAATGGCAGTTGGCGGGCATTGCTGCCGAAAGTGCTTTGGCGGCGGCCGACGATTCCACCGCCCAGGACGCCATTACCTTGATGGGCAAGCTGGCCGCGACTCCGATGGAACAGGGGCAGTTGGCTTATCTGCAAGGCGCTTACGGCGAATTGCAGGGTAAGTTCGACAAGGCGCTTTATTATTACGATCTGGCGGAGAAGGGGGGAAACCGCGAATACCGCGCCCGCGCCGCCCTGGCCAGTATCGAATTGCGCTTGAAGACCAAGAAGCTGAAACCGCTGGAAGCGGTGGAAAAGTTGGATCATCTGCGCTTCGCCTGGCGCGAGGGTGATTTCGAATTCAACCTGCTGCGTCGTCTGAGCGAGTTGCAGGCCCAGGCCGGGGATTACCCCAACGCGCTGCGCTCGCTGCGGTCCTTGGCCAACAATTATCCCGAAAACAAGGGAACACCGGCCATCACCGCCTTGATGTCGGATCTGTTTACCAAGCTTTACCTGGATGGCGTGGCCGACAAGATGTCGGCAGTGTCGGCCATTGGGCTTTATGACGAATTCCGCGATCTGACCCCCAGCGGTCCGCAAGGCGATGAGATGATCCGCCGTCTGGCTGATCGTCTGGCCTCGGTCGATTTGTTGGAACGCGCCGCCGATCTGTTGAAGCATCAGGTGGATTACCGCCTGCAAGGCTTGGACAAGGCTCGTGTCGGGGCGCAGTTGGCGGTGCTGGACCTGTTGGATCACAAGCCCCAGGCGGCGGTCGATGCGTTGGCCGCCAGCTCGATGGATGGTCTGCCGCCGGACCTGCAATTGCAGCGCCGTCATCTGATGGCCCGTGCCTTGGCCGATGTCGGACGGGTGCAGGAAGGGGTGCTGCTGTTGGCCAACGACACCTCACCCGAAGCCGGGCTGTTGCGGGCGGAAATCTATTGGCGTGCCCAGGATTGGGCCAATGCCGCAACGGCCTTCGAATCGCTGGTCGAACGTCCGTCGCGTGGTCAGCCCATCGATGACGCATCGGCCAAGATGGTGTTGAGTTGGGCCACTGCCCTGACATTGGCCAATGATGAGCGCGGTCTGGCGACCCTGCGCCGCAATTTCGGCCCCGCTATGACCCAAACCCCCTATAACGACGGCTTCAATCTGCTGACCAGCGCGCTGGACAAGGAATTGCCAGACATGAATGCCATCAAGGGCAAGATTAAGGAGGCCGAGGGCTTCCAGAAGTTCATGACCAATTACCGCAACCAACTGCAAAAGGGTGGTCTGTCGGGGATCAATTGATCGCCTGGGCATAGGACATGCAAAAAGGCCGGATCGCTGCGATCCGGCCTTTGTCGTTTGGGGCTGATATCAGGCGGCACGCATCAACTGGTGAAGCTTTGCACCAGCGATCCGCAGATCAGGTACCAGCCGTCCACCAGAACGAAGAAGATCAGTTTAAACGGCATGGAAATCGATGCCGGCGGCAGCATCATCATACCCATGCTCATCAGCACCGACGCCACCACCATGTCGATGATCAGAAACGGCAGAAAGATCAGAAAGCCAATTTCAAAGGCGCGGCGCAGTTCGCTGATCATAAAGGCGGGCACCAGGGCTTTCAGCGGGGTGTCCTCGGGCTTGGCGATCTCTGGCGCGCGCGCGAGGTCCAAGAACAGCTTCAGATCCTGTTCGCGCACCTGCTTCATCATGAAGCCGTGCAGCGGCGCGACCGCCAGATCGAAAGCCTGGAATTCATCGATCTTGTTTTCCAGCAAAGGGCGGATGCCCTGGTCATAGGACGCCTCGAAGGTCGGGGCCATGACGAAGCCGGTCAGAAACAGGGCCAGGCTGATGATGATGGTGTTGGGCGGGCTGGTCTGGGTGCCCAGTGCGTGGCGCAGAAACGACAGCACCACGACAATGCGGGTAAAGGACGTGACCATCACCAGGATCGACGGCGCCAGACTGAGCACCGTCATCAGCCCGACCATCTGAATGATGCGCCCGGTGGTCGATCCGCCTTCGCCCAAATCCAGATTGAACTGCTGCGCCATGGCCGCGCCGCTGGTCAGCAACAGGGCAGCAAACACGGAAAAGAACAGCCGACGTTTCACTCTGGTTCCCCCGGAATTGGGCTTTGCAGCTCGGCCTTTAACTGGCCCAGCGACTGACTGAAGCTTGATGCGCCGATGGCGGATTCCACCAGCAGGGACGCACTGGCCCCGATCATCAGAAGATGCTCTATATCGTCGCGGCGCACCAGCACCAGACGATGGCGCGGGTCAATCTGGCGAACCTCGACGATTTCCAGACGGCGTTTGGCATTGCGGGGCAGGCGCGGTCCGATGCCGGGGGCATAGCGTTTGCCGATCCAGGCCGCCAGGGCGATCATCGCCAGCACCAGAACCAGCGCGCCGACGGTGCGCAGATAAATCTCGTAATCCATGGCGTCAGCGGCCTTTATCGGTCATGGCGTCTGATCACCGTCGTCGCCCAGACGCGCGGTGGTCTGATCGAGCTGTTCCTGCAAATCTTCCCCTAGCCGTTCCAACCGCCGGATCAGGGCCTGCATGTCGTCGATCAGGGCTTGGCCGTTTTCGCGCGGCATGGTTTCCACCGACGCGACAATGCCCGCCACCCGCTCTTGCAGGGCCGCGAGATCGACCAGCGTGCCGGACGCCAGGATTTTCCGGGCCGTCAGCACCAGCGACGACACCTTGGACAATTCCTCGCGCGTTTGCGCTTCGATGGGCAGCACGGCGGTCATGCCTTGCCCCCCGTGGGTTTGGGCGGCTGCTGCCCGTTGATGCGATAGACATAGGCCAGAATTTCGGCCACGGCCATGAATGCCTCCAACGGGATGACGCTATCCACATCGACGGCAGCCAGGATTTGCGCCAGATCGGCATCCTCGCGCACCTTGACGCCTTCGCGGAAGGCGACGTCAAGGATCTGCTCGGCCACTTTGCCCTGGCCGCTGGCCACCACCTTGGGGGCATCGTCGGGGCTGTGCGGCTGATAGGAAAGGGCGACGGCGATTTGGCGTTTGGCCTTGGCGCTGTCGCCGGTGTCGTTCTGGGCCAAGGGGGCTGTACTCCGATGGAACTTTTCCATCCTGCCTTGGCGGCGCTTAAGAAAGCTTTAAACCGGCCCTGGGGAATCCATCCTTTAATGGGGATGCGGATTCATCTTTTTTTAAGCGGCTCGGCTCATACTGCGACGGTGGAGTCCGTGTTGACCCCGATTGATGAGGCATGGCGATCATGTTCGAAGACCTTACGCTGATGGCGATGGCGCGCAAGAAGCTGGA
>JASLCK010000422.1 GCA_030151865.1 Rhodospirillaceae bacterium
GGCGGAAATAAACCTTCGCTTGCCCAATGACAACCTTAAGGGGAAACTGACCCCATCAGGCCGGAGCAAAACCGGCGATTTCCAGCATGTGGGCACAGATGCGGTACCTGACCCAATATTGGGGGAAAACAAATTGGGGACGAACCGCCCCGACCCCAGACAGAGACAGAGACAGAGACAGAGATACAGATACGGCCAAGCCGATCTGGCATCCCGCCGCTTATCATTGTCTTGATGTGGCAGCGGCGCTGGAAGCCCTGCTGAGCACCCGCCCCCACTGGCTGACCACCTTGGCCGAACTGACCGGGCTTGATAGCGCGGAAGTTCGGCGGCGTCTGCTGCTGGTCGCGGCGCTGCACGATCTGGGCAAGTTCGCCGATAATTTCCAGACCAAGGCCGATGATCCCGCCTTGCATTTCGACCATCAGCGCAAGCTGAGCCGCGATGGGCACGGCTCGGTCGGGCTGGCCCTGTGGCGGAAGGCGCGGTTGGCCCCCGCCCTGGATGACTGGATGCAGGCGGCCACGTCCCACCACGGCGCGCCGGTCGAGCCCTGCCAAAATCTGGCGGAGGCATTGACGCCGCAAACCCGGCAAGACGCCCAGGATTTCGCCCAGGCAATCCTTGACCTGTTCGGCGACCAGTTCGGCCCGCCCGCCCCGCCGCAGCCAGGACGAAACCCAAGCCGGGGCCGCGACCGCTGGCTGGTGGCCGGTCTGGTGATCCTGGCCGACTGGATTGGTTCCAACCGCGAGTGGTTCCCTTTTACCGCGCCCCATCACTCCCTGGCGGAGTACTGGCAGATGGTCAGACGCAATGCGGCCAGCGCCCTGCAACAGGCCCGGCTGGCCGAGGCCACGGCGGCAGACAGGTTTGATCTGCAAACCGTGCTGGGTGCCGACTTTCCCCCGACGCCCCTGCAAGACTGGACACAGCAGCAGACGCCCCAAGGCGGCGGGCATCTTTACATCATCGAAGACCTGACCGGCGCGGGCAAGACCGAAGCCGCGCTGATCCTGGCCCATCGGCTGATGCAGGCCCAGGCGGCGGAAGGGATTTATTGGGCCCTGCCCAGCATGGCGACCGCCAACGGTCTTTATCGGCGGCTGGAAACCACCTATCAGAAGCTGTTCGCCCCGTCCCCGGACCAAGTACGGCCATCCCTGGTTCTGGCCCACAGCGCGCGTGATCTCAACACCCGCTTTCAGCTGAGCATCGACGCCCCCCATTCCCCCGCGCCCAACGGGCCGGAGCAGGACGTCACGGCGGAAGCGTCCTGCGCCGCCTTTATCGCCGAAGACCGCAAGAAAACCTTTTTGGCCCAAGTCGGCGTCGGCACCCTGGATCAGGCGCTGCTGGCGGTTCTGCCGGTGCGCCATCAATCGCTGCGGCTGGCGGCCCTGGCGCGCCGGGTTCTGGTGATCGACGAAGCCCACGCCTATGACGCCTATATGAATGAAGGGCTGGAAGCCCTGCTGCGCTTTCAAAAAGCCCTGGGTGGATCGGCCATCGTGCTGTCGGCCACCCTGACGCGGGAACAGCGCGGCAAACTGACGGCGGCGTTTGGCGGCAACGCCCAATCCCTGACCAGCCAGGATTTTCCCCTGACCACCCATGTATACGGGGCCGCGACGGAAGAAACCGCCCAGGCATCGCAACGCGGCACCCGGCGCGATCTGCCGTTTGTCCGGCTGGACCACCCGCAACGCGCCATCGACGCCCTGATCGAACAGGCCAAGGCGGGATATTGCGGCGTCTATATCCGCAATACCGTGTCCGAGGCGATGGCGGCCTATCAGCAACTGCAAGCGCGCTGGCCCCAAACCATGCTGTTTCACGCCCGCTTTTGCCTGGGCGACCGGCTGCGGCGGGAAGAGGACGTGCTGAACCGTTTTGGCCGCGACAGCAGCCAGGACCAGCGGACCGGTTGGATTTTGGTGGCAACCCAGGTGGTGGAACAATCCCTGGACCTGGATTTCGACGCCATGGCCACCGACCTGTGCCCGATGGATTTGCTGATCCAGCGGGCGGGCCGTCTGCACCGGCACAGCCATCGTCCTGCCCGCCCCGACCCCGTGCTGTGGGTGGTGGGCGGCCCCCCCGCCGAAGACGCCGCCGTCGGCTGGTATGGTGATCTGTTCCCCAAGGGACAATATGTTTATCCCGATGTCGGGCAATTGTGGCGCACCATGCGGGTCTTGCACGACCTGAACGGCCTGCCCCAACGCAGCCGCTCGCCCCGCGCCCTGATCGAGCCGGTGTTTGGAACCGACCGCATCGACCACCCCGCCGCCCTGGATCGCGCCAGTCAGGAAGCAGAATCGACCCGGCAAGCCGCCCGTGCCATCGGCAAACTGAACTTTCTGAAAACCGGAGCCTTTGAACGGGGCGACAGCCCGGTGTGGGACAGCGATATCCACACCCCCACCCGCCTGGGCGAAGGCAGCATCGCCATCCGTCTGGCCCGCTGGCAAGACGGACACCTGACCCCCTGGGCCGAGGCCGCCCCCCATCCCTGGCGCCTGTCGGAACTGTCGGTGCGGGCGGGCCTGTTCGACCAGCCCCTGCCGCCCGAGGACAGCACCAAGGATACAGCCGCCGCCCTGAACCAGGCCATCGCCGCCGCCCGCCGCGATTGGCCCGATCAGGCCCCGCCCATCCTGCCCCTGATCCCCGCCGCCGACGGAACCTGGACCGGACGATGGCGCAGCCAAAAGGGCCAGGAAATACCCGTCCGCTATAGCCCCGACAGCGGCCTGGCCTGGAGCTAACCAATCCCCTTAATCCCCGCGTGGGCGGGGAACACCCCGCCTGTCCAGGATCCTGGGGCAGGCCGATCGGTTCATCCCCGCGTGGGCGGGGAACACCGCCATCATCATCCAGAGAGGGGTGTAAAACGCGGTTCATCCCCGCGTGGGCGGGGAACACGGCCCGAAATGGTCAAGCGCAGGATTGATAACCGGTTCATCCCCGCGTGGGCGGGGAACACATTTGCCGTCGTCCCCGCCGATCTGCAACGGGCGGTTCATCCCCGCGTGGGCGGGGAACACGCGTCAGGGGCGAAACGGCCTTCCTGAATTTCCGGTTCATCCCCGCGTGGGCGGGGAACACCGTCGCTATCCACGCCGCACCCAATTCGGGCGCGGTTCATCCCCGCGTGGGCGGGGAACACGGCGCTGCGGCTGGAATGGGGGCGGATAGTCCCGGTTCATCCCCGCGTGGGCGGGGAACACTTGATCGGAGACATAATTTTGTCGCAACCAGCCGGTTCATCCCCGCGTGGGCGGGGAACACGGATATTGACCCCTCCAACGTTCTGGATGGGGCGGTTCATCCCCGCGTGGGCGGGGAACACGCACACTGGACAGGTTTTTTCCGTCCACGCGACGGTTCATCCCCGCGTGGGCGGGGAACACGTGCGCTTGTTGCATTTTCCGCCCTCGTTTTGCGGTTCATCCCCGCGTGGGCGGGGAACACGCGTGGCTCTTTGGTCGAGTCTCCAAGAAATCCGGTTCATCCCCGCGTGGGCGGGGAACACTCGTATTGCGACTGCCTAAATAAATCGGCACCCGGTTCATCCCCGCGTGGGCGGGGAACACACGGTGTCCACGGCGCGGATGTAACGGTGGAACGGTTCATCCCCGCGTGGGCGGGGAACACCAGGCCAGAGACGTGAGGGACGACGACGACGCCGGTTCATCCCCGCGTGGGCGGGGAACACAAACTGGCCTGAACCTCAATGGCCGACACCAGCGGTTCATCCCCGCGTGGGCGGGGAACACTCCGTCGCCGACCACGCCGAATGGAGGAATGTCGGTTCATCCCCGCGTGGGCGGGGAACACCTGTGGGACACGTCAAACTGGACCCGATAGGGCGGTTCATCCCCGCGTGGGCGGGGAACACGAGCCCAGCGACAAGCGTTGGATCTAGTCCAGCGGTTCATCCCCGCGTGGGCGGGGAACACGAAGATAGGGAAGATAAACCGGCAATGTCCATCGGTTCATCCCCGCGTGGGCGGGGAACACGCGCCAAGCCGACCTGGGTGATGGGGTGAATGCGGTTCATCCCCGCGTGGGCGGGGAACACGCGGGTTTTGTGCCATTCGCGGACCGGAAAACCCGGTTCATCCCCGCGTGGGCGGGGAACACCCTGATGGAGAGATCCAGCCAGCGCCCCCTGGCGGTTCATCCCCGCGTGGGCGGGGAACACATGCGGCTCCCGAGATAATGGCGCTCGGGAGCCGGTTCATCCCCGCGTGGGCGGGGAACACTCTTCCCAGAAACAATTGATCCTAAACGGTTTTTTGCTTGATGGCAAATCTACCGATTTTTGTTCACCTTATACCCCTCGCTCTCCGGGGCAGTTCGGCGACACATATTAACGATGTTAAAGATCTGTTGATGACCGCCTTAAAAAGGGGACAACACTATCATCAAAACACTCATAAGACCTTATTAACTTCATAAAAATCAATTATCACGCTTGCGCAAGGCACTGCCAAATGACATCATCCAATGAAAATCAAACAAAGGTTGTGCCTGATGCCCTTCAACCTCTTGACCGATTCCTGGCTGCCGGTTGTTCGCCTGTCGGGAATGCAAGATGTGGTGCGGCCTTGCGATATTGCCGACCTTTCCGGCGATCCTATCCTTGCCCTTGATTTTCCCCGCCCGGATTGGAATGCCGCGCTGACCGAATTTCTGATCGGTCTTTGCGCCCTGGCCCGTCTGCCCGCCGATGCCGAAGATTGGGCGGATGGGTTTGAAGCCCCTTTGACGCCGCAAGCCTGGCTGGATTTGCTGGAACCCTATCGGGCCGCGTTTGATTTTGATGGCGACGGTCCGCGCGCTTTTCAGGATTTCGACCCGTTGGCGCAACAGGACTCCAAGCCGATTGCTGGTCTGCTGATCGATGCACCCGGCGAAAATGCCCTGCGCAACAACAGCGACCTGTTCATCAAGCGCGGCGGGGTGACGGCCTTGTCCCTGCCCTATGCGGCGGCGGCGTTGATCACCTTGCAGACCTATGCCCCTACCGGCGGGGTGGGGCATCGCACCTCGATGCGCGGCGGTGGACCGCTGACCACCTTGTTGGCCCCGCGCCGTCGTGGGGTGGGCCGCAGTTATTTGTGGGACCGTGTTTGGGCCAATTTGCCGCAACAGGCCGATGAAGACGCACCCCCACCCGCGCCGCAGCAAGTGTTCCCCTGGCTGTCGCCCACCCGGATTTCGCTGAAGGACGCTGCGGTTACCCCCGATGATGCCCTCCCTTTGCTGGCGTTTTTCGCCTGCCCGCGCCGCATTCGGTTGGATTTCGCCGACGATCTGACCTGTTCTTTGGGCGGGCCGGGCGGACGCGGCGCGGCGTTTTATCGCACCCAGAATTATGGCGCCTGCTATCAGCACTGGCGGCACCCCTTGTCGCCTTATTATCGACCCAACGCCAACAAGACCGAACTGTTGCCGCGTCACCCCCATTCGGGGCCGTCCCATTATGGCGATTGGATTGCCTGGTGGGGGTTCGACGGCACGCCGGCCGAGCCGTTGCGCCTGTGGCGCACCCGGCGCGAGCGTATCGATTATCTGCTGGATGCCGATGATGGGGCCGAAGCCTTTGGCTATGACATGGACAATATGAAGGCCCGTCAGTGGCTGTCCGCAGCCTTGCCCTGGATTCCCGTCGATGAAGATGCGGCCCCGGCCCTGAAGCAAACCCTGTCCCAGTTTATTGCCGCCGCCGATCTGTCGGCCCGCGCCTTGGCCCGGTGCGCCAAATATGCCGTTTACGGTCAGGCCCAGGATGACGGTTACCGTCTGCCGGAAAATCTGCCGCTGGATGCCCTGTCGGAAATCGGCGAACGGCTTTGGCATCAGACCGAAGGGGAATTTCGCCAACAATTGCGGCTGATCCTGGCGCGTTTTCAAGACGGCGAAGCCGATGCCAGCGACCTGAAGCTGTCGTGGCTGACTTACTTGCGCCGCGTCGCCTTGCGGCTGTTCGATTCCGCCCTGGATTGCGACGGCCTGACCAACGCCAAACCGCGCCGTCTGTTGTGGGCGCGCGACCGTCTGTCGCTGGAATTTGCCGATCATACCAAGGCCGGAGCCCGCGCCGCCCTGGGTCTTGCCGTCAGCCCCAAACAGAAACGGAGCACCAGCGATGCCTGATCCCGCCAAAACGCCGCCGCGCCGTCAGGAAGGTGCGCTGTTTCGCCGGTGGTGGGACAATTTGCACGACGCCCATCGCGGGGACAGGGGGCAAGCGGCCAAACTGCGCCGGTTGGACTGTATCGATGGCCCCAACGGTCGGGTGCCCGATGTCGCCTCGGCTTTCGCCGTCCCGCGTTTCTGCGATTTATGGCGCGACATCAAAGCCTTGCGCGGCAACATCAGCATCGAGGAAGAAAACGATCTGATGATCGTTGCCTATGTC
>JASLCK010000196.1 GCA_030151865.1 Rhodospirillaceae bacterium
GCTCTTCGTCGCCGGCATCGTCTTCTGGGGCGGCTTCAACTGGGCGCTGGAAGCGACCAACAAGGAATCCTTCTGCATCTCCTGCCACGAAATGGAGGAAAACGTCTTCAAGGAATACCAGAACACCATTCACTACACCAACCGGACCGGCGTGCGCGCCACCTGCCCGGATTGCCATGTGCCGAGGGAATGGGGGCCGAAGATGATCCGCAAGATCCAGGCGTCGAACGAGGTGCTGCACCATATTCTGGGCACCATCGACACCCGTGAAAAGTTCGAGTCGCACCGGCTGGAGCTGGAAAAGCACGAATGGACGCGCATGAAGGAATCGGATTCCCGCGAATGCCGCAACTGCCACAGCTTTGAAAGCATGGATTTGATGCGTCAGGCTCCCCGAGCCCGTCTGCGCCATACCCAGGCGTTGGACGAAGGCAAGACCTGTATCGACTGCCACAAGGGTATCGCCCACAAGCTGGCTGCCGGTGCGCTGGATGCCGAGCGGGAACTGAACGAACTTTGGGACCGCGAGCATCCCAAACCGGCGGCCGCCAAGCCTGCTGCGGCAGCGCCCGCCAAACCGTAGGAGGGATGGCTCCTCTTATCTCTTCTTACGCTCCAACTTCCTCGGGCGCGGACTGGTTCCGCGCCCTTTCTTTTTTGGATTCTGCTTAAAAAACACGCTTTATCGAGGGTGTGATAAATTTGCATAATAAATCGGCAATTGGCTTGCCGGTTTGGGCGTGGCCGTCTATTGTGGCAACCAGACAAGGACTTTTCAGTCGACCTGGCTACCCGCAAGGCGGGACGCGAAACCGCGGATCGGCAGGCAGTAGGGGAAGATCGTTGGTGACAGGGAAAGGATGTGGTCTATTAGTGCATCCTTATCCGATCAGGCGCGCCACTGTTAAAAATCCTCTGGTTGAGAGTCCTTAAAATTGTTACAGATATGTGAACTGCCGCAGTCTGATGTGCGGGCTATGCATTTCTATATATGCGCTCGACCTGTTATAACGCCCGCCATCGCAACGGTACTGCGGGCCACTCTTCCCCCCCCATCCCACCCGGTGGTCCGTAGTACCCGCGCGAACCGTTCCCCCCACAATTTGGTTTTGCTTCGTCGGCCCCACAGGGATCGGCCATGCTGATGTCGCCGGAAATCGCGCAGGCATTGGGTTGGGCCGCCGCCTTGGTGGGCATGCTGTCTTACCAAGCAAAAACCCGCGAGCAGGTTTGCTTCATGCTGGCGGCGTCCTGTCTGTTATGGACCGTGCATTACATCGGCCTGGGGGCCATGTCGGGGGCGATCTTCAATACCATCGGATTGGTGCGCGGCCTGATCGCCATGGGGCGTAGCCCGTTGGTGCGCCGTGGCCTTTTGCTGTTTATTCCGCTGTTGTGGCTGGTGGCCTATCTGACCGCCCGGCAGCCGCTGGATTATGTGCCTGCCATCGCCATGACCATGTCCACACTGGCGCAATCCTCTTCGCGGACCTTGCGGTTGCGCCTGTTCATGGCGCTGTCCAGCCCGCCTTGGCTGGCCTACGCCTTTGTGACGGGCTCGCAAGGCGGCATCGCCAACGAACTGTTGAATATGTCGTCGGCCGGGCTGTCGCTGTTCCGCTTTCACTTTCGGCCCTGGCTGGCCGAGCGCAAAGCCCGTTCGGCGGCGCTTTAAATGGGAATTTTTCAGAAACCCAGTGGGGCCCTTTGTCCGATGGCTGATGACCGTCAAGGAATTGCGTCGAAAGTTGGGGTTATCTTGACTTCAACGCTGGGTCATGCCTGACAGGCGTTAAGACACATACCTTTGTTCGGGCTGACCTGTCCCCCCAGGTCAGCCCTTTCTTTTTCCTGTGTTTTCTTGAGCTGTCCGTTGACCGATATCCGTGGAATGCCTAATTTGAAGGGATGAAACGGTCGTTTCGCCTGGGGGCTAAGGGCTGACGATCTGCTGCTTTCGTTTGAGGGCTGGGGGAGTTCCCGCAATGGCGCTTAAAGTTCTGCTGGCTGACGACCATGCCGTTGTCCGCGATGGGCTGCGCCCGTTCTTGACCCCGCTGGCCCCCGACATCGAAGTGTTGGAGGCATCGGACCTGCCAACCGCCAAGGCGATGATCGCCGAACATGCCCCGGCTTTGGCGATCATCGATCTGCGGATGCCGGGTGTCGGATCGGTGGATGATGTGGCGGCGTTGCAGCCGCTGGCACCCACCATGCGACTGGTGGTGTTTTCCGGCTGGATCGAACGGGCCGACGTGGTGCGCGCCTTCGAATTGGGTTTGGCGGGTTATCTGCCCAAATCCTTAAGCGGTGCGGCCATTACCCATGCCTTGCAATTGGTGATGAGTGGCGAGGTGCACTTTCCATCTTCGGTCCTGATGCAAGCCGCCGAACCACCGCCGCCCGAACCCGAGGTGGGCGGTCCTTTCCGGCTTTTATCACCGCGCGAGGTGGAGATTGTCGGCCATTTGGTGGGGGGCGCGTCCAATAAGGAGATCGCCAACCGCCTGGGATTGACCGAGATTACCGTCAAGGCGCACCTGCGCAGCATCTTTCGGAAGATCCAAGTCGCCAATCGCACCCAACTGGTCGTCTTGGCTATAGAGCACGGCCTAAAACCTTAAGCCCGAATTGCGTCTTTTGTTCAACTTGTCTTGAACGGCACACAGAGTGGACAATAAGCCTGTCTCTGCGGTCAGGGGCAGGGGAAACGGGGCGGCTGTGAACATCGGGATCATCAACCAGACACCAGGCGAAGAACGTAAGGGCCGCAGGCTTTCCAGGGAAGTCGCGGCGCTTTTGTTGTGCGCCTGTCTGTTGCCGTCCCTGGTGCTGACCGTGGTTGGTGGGTACGCCCTGACCCAAGGGCTGGTCAAGGAACGGCTGCAAGACATGTCCGAAGTTGTCGATGAAACGACGATGGACATGGATGACTTCTTTCAGGAAATGCGCGAAGACGGGCAAATCGCCGTCAATCTGGGCGGGGTCGGCATGTTGTTCGACGCTGTGCAAAAGCGTCCGTCCTCCAACGGGGTGACGTATGACCGGACTTGGGCGGCCAATTACCTGTCCGGGGAATTGGCTGCGCTTTTGGCTGGACGGCGGATGTATGAAAGTCTGCAGTTTTTTGCCGATAGCGGAGACCTGTTGGTCAGTCTGCGTTTGGCGGAAGGGCGTGTGCAGTCTGTTCTGCCCAGTGGCGCGCAGCAGGATGCGGCCAGCGTGCGCGAACCGGCGGCGGTGGCGCGTCGCATGCCTTTGATGAATGCCCAGATGGCGGGGGATTTGCCAACCGCCATGATCAACGTCTTTGTTCCCGCGCAGGACCGTTTCGGCATCCGTCAGGGCACGCTGGTGCTGCGTGTGCAGCCCAAGGCCGTGCAGGACGTGATTTCCCGCCATCACTTGGATGATGGCGGGGCCATTTTGTTGGCCGACAATGAAGGGCGGGTGATCCGCGCCTTGGGCGAACAGGCCGCGCAATCGGCCAATCTGAGCCAGCTTTTAGGCAATGACTGGCGGCGCGTGATTACCGCCAAGCCGGGGATGGAAGATGATTTCCATGGCATGATGCTGGTTCATGCCACGGTGGTGTGGGATCCGGGGCGCGGCCAATATTGGAAAGTGATCGCGGTCATTCCCCGCGACGCGGCCCTGGCACCCTATCATTCCGTCCTGATGACGGCGGCCGGCTTGGCGGCTTTGGCGGCACTGCTGATGATGGCGGTGGTTTTGTGGTTTGGCCGCAAGCGTCTGACCGGCCCCTTTACCGTCCTGCTGGACGCCATGGGCCGGTTTCATGGCGGCGATCAAGCGGCACGCGTCGGGTCTTTACCCGGCGATTGGAACCATCTAGGCGATGCATTCAACAGCGTGGCTGCCGGGGTCGCCAGCGTGCGGCAGAATCTGGAAAGCCTGGTGGAAGAACGCACCCGCGCCCTGGAGGACGAGGCCCACGAGCGTGAGCGCGCTCAGAACATGCTGGCCGATGCCTTGGACAGTATGCAGGAGGGCTTTACCGTCTTTGACCGCGACGACAAGCTGGTGGTGTTCAATACCCAGGCCCGCGTCATGGCGGGCACTCAGGCCAATGCCCTGGTGCCGGGTGTCACGTTCGAAGATTTGGCCCGCAGATTGGCCCATGCCGGTTTCGTGACCTCGGCGGTCGGACGCGAGGAACAGTGGGTGGCGGAGCGGTTGAGCCGTCATCGCCAAGCCCAATCCTGGACCGAGGAATATACCGCCGACGGCCGTTGGATCGAAATGCGCGAATGGCGCACGGCCGATGGCGGCACGGTGTCGATCCGCATCGATGTGACAGATCGCAAGCGGGTGGAACGGGCGCTGCGGGATTCCGAACGTCGTTTCCGCCTGCTGGTGGAAACCATGTCGGAAGGCCTGATCGTTACCGATCGTGACCGGGTCATCACCTATGTCAATCAGCGCTATGCCCTGCTGACGGGGCAAGCTCAGGACGCCTTGCTGGGGCGGACGCTGGAAGCGGCGTTCCATCCCGAATATCGGGGACAGATCGCCAACCGCTCCTATGACATCGGCAATGGCGAGATAGAACCTTACGAAGCCGCTTTGGAAACCACCGGCGGAACCCGCGTCAATGTGCTGGTATCGCCTGCTCCGATCTTGGACGGGGCGGGGCAGTTGATCGGCAAGATGAACGTGGTGACCGACATCACCGTGCTGAAGCGGACGCAGGAGGCTTTGAAGGAATCGGAAAGCCGTTTCCGCGCTTTGTTCGAGGAGGCGCCCTTCGGCATGCTGCTGCTTGCAGGCGATGGCCATCTGATCGAGGCCAACCGCGCCATCTTGCGGATTTTGCAGAGGATGGGCCAGGAATTGCGGGGAACGGCGCTGCCGTTTCCGGTGTTGGCCGATGCGCTGGAGGCGGCGCGGGTGGGCGAGGGGCCGTCGTTCTGGGAAGGCCCGGTGCCGCTGGAAGACGGGTCGGCCCCCTGGTTGCGGGTGCATTGCGCCCAGGTGGTCGATCCCTTTACCCACGATGTCAACCAGATCGCCACGGTCGAGGATATTTCCGAGCGCAAGCAGGTGGAAGGGCGCATGGCCCATTCCTCCAAGCTGATGATCCTGGGCGAGCTGTCGGCGGGTCTGGCCCATGAAATTACCCAGCCCCTGAACGTCATCCGCCTGACCTCGGAAGCGACGCTGGCGCGGATTGACGATAATTCGGTGACCTTGCCGGAAGCGCGGGCCAAGCTGCAGGTGATCAACGAACAGGCCGACCGTCTGTTTGACGTCATCGATTACATGCAGGCCTTCAGCCGTCGGGAAAGTGAGCAGCGGCAGTACTTCGATCTGTTCGCTTCGATCCGCGCCGCCGTGGCCTTGGTCGATGAAAGCTTCCGTCAGCGCCGCGTCGTCATCGATCTGCTGATCGCTGACGGCACCTGTGTGCTGATGGGCCATCCCCGCCAGTTGGAACAGGTGATCTTAAACCTGCTGACCAATGCCCGAGACGCGGTTATTCAGGCCAATGGCAGCGACGGCGGATCCATCCAGATCACCGCTTGGCGCGATACCGAACACCAAATGGCGCGCGTGCGCGTCGATGACCAGGGAACCGGCATTGCATCGGGTGATCTGCGCCGCATCTTTGAACCGTTCTTTTCCACCAAAGGACCGGGCAAGGGTACCGGTCTGGGGCTGTCCATCAGCTTTGGCATCATCAACAGCATGGGCGGCATCATGGATGCGACCAACCGGCCGGGTGGCGGGGCCAGCTTCAGCCTGCAAATCCCCATCGCGCAAACTCCGGCGGGCGGATGCGCCCCCCTGCCGCCGCCCGAACAGGACCCCCAGGCCCCAGCCGTCGAGCCTCGTAAGGCGCATATCATGGTGGTCGAGGATGAAACTTTGGCGGCCGAGGAAATGGCCGATTATCTGGGACGCAGCGGATATCGGGTCAGCACCTATAGCGGCGGCTATGCGGCGCTGAACGGATTTGCCAAAGACCCAGCCGATCTGATCATCACCGATCTCAATATGCCCGACGGCGATGGGCGCGATCTGATTGACGGCTTGCTGGAGGATTATCCCTTCCTGCCGATCATCGTCGTGACGGGCCGCGCCATGACCAAGGGCGAAGATATGGCCGAGGTGGGCGAGGGGGCCGACGTGGTTCTGCGCAAGCCCATTCGCCTGCGCACCCTGGCCGACCATGTGGCCCGGCTTTTGGCGTGATCTTGTTTTGTTCTTGATTTTGGCGGGCGGTTTCGGCTTGCTTTGCGGGGCGGCGTCTGGCTATCTTGGCCCCGCCGGACCGGATCGTAATGATGCCGGTCCCCCGTTTTTTTGACCCTATGGTGAAGGTACCCAGCCATGCCCGACGGCACGACTTCGAACGAAATTGGCGGTATTGCCGCCGAGGCCTTGCAGCAGTACGTCGATCGCATCGAAAAGCTGGAGGAAGAAAAGAAGGCCCTTTCGGAAGACATCAAGCAAGTCTATTCC
>JASLCK010000120.1 GCA_030151865.1 Rhodospirillaceae bacterium
CCCGCCGATCGCGCTTTGTGGCCGGTTTTGCGGCAGCGCATCGCCGCCCTGTTCGCCACCCGCCCGCGTGCCGAATGGTTGATTTTATTTGAAAGCACCGATGCCTGCGTCGCCCCGGTGTTGGATTTGGACGAAGCGCCGCAGCACCCCCACAATCAGGCCCGCCACACCTTTGTGACCCGCGACGGGGTTGTGCAGCCCGCACCGGCGCCCCGTTTCAGCCGGACACCGCCCGCATTGTCGCTGCCTCCGCCCGAGCCGGGGGAACATAATCGCCAAGCCTTGTTGGATTGGGGGTTCAGTGAAACTGAAATCGAAGCGTTGCAGAATGCCGGGGCTGTCTAGTCCCGGCATTAAATCCCATCTGTCTTGATAAATATGCCTTTCGACAGATCGGGACATCCGCTTGCTGCACTGCAAGATGGTAAAATAATTCATCCGCTCTGCGCGCTCGTGACATCGCTTTGATTGCCAGACCTTCGTTAGCTTCTTACTCAACGAAAACGCTCCCGCAAACGGGGGCGCGAACCGTCCAGTTGAAGGGGAGCGCAATCCATGCCCGACGGCAACGACAGCCATTCGCATAATCCGCTGGCCGCCAAGCCCGCCAATAAGATCCGTTTCGTCACGGCCACCAGCCTGTTCGACGGGCACGACGCTTCGATCAACATCATGCGCCGCTTGCTGCAACAAGGCGGTGTCGAGGTAATCCATCTGGGCCATAACCGCTCGGTCGAGGAAATCGTTACCGCCGCCGTGCAGGAAGATGCCCATGGCATTGCCGTCAGTTCCTATCAGGGCGGGCATATCGAATACTTCAAGTACATGATCGACCTGCTGCGCCAGCGCGGGGCCGGGCATGTGCGGGTGTTCGGCGGCGGCGGCGGCGTCATCGTCGCCCCGGAAATCCGCGAACTGCATGATTACGGCGTCGAACGGATTTATTCGCCCGAGGATGGGCAGCGTCTGGGCCTGCAAGGGATGATCGCCGACATCATCAAGCGGTCGGATTTCGATATCGCCGCCAAGCTGCCGGGATCGTTGGACGGGGTGGAGGCTTCCGACCGCGCCGTTCTGGCTCGCTTGATTTCCGGCCTGGAAGCGGGGACCGTCGGCAAGGCTTTGGCAACCGATATCGCCAAGCGCGCCAAGACCAAGCGGGTGCCGGTTATCGGCATCACCGGCACCGGCGGGGCGGGCAAGTCGTCGCTGACCGACGAACTGTTGCGACGCTTCCGCCTGGATCGACCCGATTTCGCCATCGCCGTGATCGCTGTCGATCCGTCCAAGCGCAAAACCGGCGGGGCCTTGCTGGGCGACCGCATCCGCATGAATTCCATCGGCGGGCCGGTCTATATGCGCTCGCTGGCGACCCGCTCGTCGGGCAGCGAAATCCCCGAACAGGTGCCGCAGATCGTCGAACTGTGCAAGGCCGGGGGTTTCGACATGGTGATCGTCGAAACCCCCGGCATCGGTCAGGCCGACAGCGCCGCCGCCGAAATCGGTGATCTGGCGCTTTATGTCATGACCCCCGAATTCGGCGCGGCCAGCCAGTTGGAAAAGATCGATATGCTCGATCATGCCGATCTGGTGGCCATCAACAAATTCGACCGCAAGGGCGGTCAGGACGCATTGCGCGATGTGCGCAAGCAGATGCAGCGCAATCGCCAGGCCTTCGCCACCCCGGCGGAGGAAATGCCGGTCTATGGCACCATTGCGTCCCGTTTTAACGATGACGGCGTGACCGCGCTCTATCACGGTCTGTTGGAACAGTTGGGCAATCGCGGTTTTGCCCTGTGGCAAAGCCATTTGCCCAAACCAGCCGAAATGGCGTCTTCGGCCAAGGCCGCCATCGTGCCGCCCGCCCGTGTTCGCTATCTGGCGGAAATCGCCGAAACCGTGCGCAATTATCACGGCCATTCCCGCCGTCAGTCGTTGATCGCCCGCGAGGTGCAACAACTGAGCGCGGTCAAGACCATGCTGCTGGAATGCAGCAAGCCCGCCGCCGATCTGGACGATCTGATCGCCCATAAATCGGCGCAGCTTGACGCCCGGTCCAAGAAGCTGATCGATATTTGGCCCAGCGTGCAGGAAAGCTATGCCGGTGACGAATATGTGGTGAAAATCCGCGACCGCGAGGTTCGCTCCACCATCGTCACCACCACCTTGTCGGGCACCAAAATCCGCAAGGTGTCGCTGCCCAAGTTTGAAGATCACGGCGAGCTTCTGCGCTGGCTGCTGAAGGAAAATCTGCCGGGAACCTTCCCCTTTACCGGTGGCGTGTTCGCCTTTAAGCGCGAAAACGAAGACCCGACCCGGATGTTCGCGGGCGAGGGCGATGCCTTCCGCACCAATGCCCGTTTCAAGCTTTTGTCCAAGGACGCCCCGGCGACCCGCCTGTCCACGGCCTTCGATTCGGTCACGCTGTATGGCTGCGACCCCGACGAGCGCCCCGACATCTATGGCAAGATCGGCAATTCAGGCGTGTCCATTGCCACGCTGGACGACATGAAGGTGCTCTATTCGGGCTTTGACCTGTGCGCGCCCTCGACCTCGGTGTCGATGACCATCAACGGCCCGGCCCCGGTCATTCTGGCGATGTTCTTCAACACCGCCATCGCCCAGCAGATGGAGCGCTTCGAGACCGAAAATGGTCGCAAGCCGACCGACGACGAAGAGCAGAAGATCAAGGAATGGACCCTGGAAACCGTGCGCGGCACGGTGCAGGCCGACATCCTGAAGGAAGATCAGGGGCAGAACACCTGCATCTTCTCGACCGATTTCGCCCTGAAGCTGATGGGCGATATTCAGGAATATTTCGTCCATAACCGGGTGCGCAATTTCTACTCGGTGTCGATTTCCGGCTATCACATCGCCGAAGCGGGGGCCAACCCGATATCCCAGTTGGCTTTCACGCTCGCCAATGGCTTCACCTACGTCGAATCCTATCTGGCGCGCGGCATGCACATCGATGATTTCGCGCCCAATCTGTCGTTCTTCTTCTCCAACGGCATGGACCCGGAATATTCGGTGATCGGTCGGGTGGCGCGGCGTATCTGGGCGGTCGCCATGCGCGACAAATACGGCGCCAACGAACGGTCGCAAAAGCTGAAGTACCATGTCCAGACCTCGGGCCGGTCGCTGCATGCCCAGGAAGTGGACTTCAACGATATCCGCACCACCTTGCAGGCGTTGATCGCCATCTACGACAACTGCAACAGCCTGCACACCAACGCCCATGACGAAGCCTATACGACGCCGACCGCCGAATCGGTGCGCCGTGCCGTCGCCATCCAGATGATCATCAATCGGGAATGGGGTGTGGCGAAGAACGAGAACCCCAACCAGGGCTCTTTCTTTCTGGAAGAACTGACCGATCTGGTGGAAGAGGCGGTCTTGCAGGAATTCGAGCGCATCGCCGAACGCGGCGGCGTGCTGGGGGCCATGGAGACCGGCTATCAGCGCGGCAAGATCCAAGACGAATCGCTGCATTACGAACATCTGAAGCATGACGGGACTTATCCCATCATCGGCGTCAACACCTTCCTCAACCCCAATCCGCCAGAAGAGCAGGAAATCGTCCTGCAACGCTCGACGGACGAGGAAAAGCAAAGCCAGTTGAAGCGGTTGCGTGATTTCCAGGACCGCAACAAGGCGGAAAGCGAGGTCATGCTGGCCCGTCTGCGCGATGCCGCTATCAAGAACCAGAACATGTTCGCCGCCCTGGTGGATGCCGTGCGCCACTGCTCTTTGGGGCAGATCACCGGCACGCTCTACGAAGTCGGCGGCCAGTACCGCCGCAATATGTAAGCCAAGAAAAAGAAGAACGCCGCCCGGACCAACGGGCGGCGTCATTTTCCGCAAATGGGAGGAAACCAATGTCTGACGAGCTGAAGTCCTTTTTGGCCGCCCGCGATTTTCTGATTGCGCACCGTAAGGATTACGACACCGCTTACCGTGATTTCCGCTGGCCGGAACTGAAGCATTTTAACTGGGCGATCGACTATTTTGATGTCATGGCCCAGGGCAATGACAAGACGGCGCTGTGGCTGGTGGACGAAGACGGCAGCGAGACCAAGCTGTCTTTTGCCGAATTGTCGCGCCGGTCCAATCAGGTGGCCAATTTCCTGCGCGCCCAGGGTGTCAAACGCGGCGAGTCCGTGCTGGTGATGCTGGGCAATGTGGCGCCCCTGTGGGAAACCATGCTGGCCTGTATGAAGCTGGGCGCGGTGGTCATTCCCGCCACCAATCTGTTGGTGGCCGACGATCTGAAGGACCGTTTCGAACGCGGCCGCGTCCGTCATGTGATCACGGGTCCGGCGGAATGCCACAAATTCGACAAGCTGAGCTTTGCCCATACCCGGATCGTGGTCGGTAAGGCCGATGGTTGGGTCAGCTTTGAGGACGCCTATCAGCAGGCTGACGGCTTTAGCGCCGATGCCGTGACCAATGTCACCGACACTTTTTTGCTCTATTTCACCTCGGGCACCACATCCAAGCCCAAGCTGGTGGCGCACAGCTATCAAAGCTATCCGGTGGGCCATCTGTCGACCATGTATTGGATCGGCCTGCAACCGGGTGACATTCATTGCAATATCAGCTCGCCCGGTTGGGCCAAGCATGCCTGGAGCAATCTGTTTGCCCCTTGGAATGCCGGGGCGACGGTGTTCATCTATAACTATGGCCGCTTCAGCGCCAAGGCGATGCTGGACGTTCTGGTTCGTTGCAACGTCACCTCGCTCTGTGCGCCGCCGACGGTGTGGCGCATGTTGATCCAGGAAGATCTGGCAGTCTATCCGGTCAAGATCCGCGAACTGGTGGGGGCGGGCGAGCCCTTGAACCCGGAAGTGATCGAGCAGGTGCAAAAGGCCTGGAACATCACCATCCGTGACGGTTACGGCCAAACCGAAACCACTTGCCAGATCGGCAATCCGCCCGGCCAGAAGGTCAAGTCCGGCTCGATGGGCCGTCCGTTGCCGGGTTATAAGGTGGCATTGCTGGATATCGAAGATAAGCCCGCCCAGGAAGGCGAGATTTCGCTGAACCTGGACCCGCGTCCGTTGGGGCTGATGTTGGGCTATCAGGATGATCCCGAACGCACCGCCAATCTGATGCGCGCCGGTCATTACCATTGCGGCGACGTCGCCAGCATCGATGAAGACGGCTACATCACCTATGTTGGCCGTGCCGACGATGTCTTTAAAGCGTCCGACTACCGTGTCAGCCCGTTCGAACTGGAAAGTGCCCTGATCGAGCATGAAGCGGTGGCCGAAGCCGCCGTGGTGCCCAGTCCCGACCCCTTGCGTCTGGCGGTGCCCAAGGCGTTCATCGTGCTGCGTGCCGGGTTCCAGCCCAGTCAGGATTTGGCCTTGTCGATCTTCCAGCATATCCGCGACACGCTGGCCCCTTATAAGCGGATCCGCCGTATCGAAATCTCGGACTTGCCCAAGACCATTTCCGGCAAAATCCGCCGTGTTGAACTGAAGCGCCTGGAGGAAGACCAGCGTAATTCAGGCAAGCGCGGCGCGTTCGAATATTTTGAAGAGGATTTCGCCGAATTGAAGGCGTAATCATTAAGAGTATGGACGCCAAGCCCTTCGGACTGATTGGTCCGAAGGGTTTTTCCATATTTTTTATATGGGATTGATTTCACCTGTCAGCGGGTCTAGGGTGCCGCCGCCATAATTCACATGCGGTGTTTTGTTGATGTCCCGGGATCACGCTCCTTCGCGCCAGCCCCATTTGTGGGTTGCTTTATCACCCCATGGCTATGGTCATGCCGCCATGACGGCCCCGGTCATTAACGCGCTGCGCCAGCATCGGCCCGATCTGCGTTTGACGTTGCAGACCGCGATCCCTCGCGATTGGCTGCAAATGCGGTATGACGGTGATTTCGACTATGTCGGCGACATTCCCGATTTTGGCTTCGAGATGGAAAACGCCCTGGTGGTCAAGACGGAAGAATCTGCATTGCGTTACAAAGCGATGCACGATGATCTTGATGCTATCGTGGAAGGGCAGGCGGTGCTTTTAAAGGCGGCGCAAGTCGATCTGGTCTTCGCCAACATCCCTTATGTCACCTTGCTGGCGGCCAAGCGGGCCGAGATTCCGGCTCTGGCGTTTTCCTGTCTGAACTGGGCTGATCTTTATCGTCATTTCTGTTCCGGTCGCCCGGAAAGCGATGGGGTAGAGGCCGCCATGCTGGCGGGCTATCAGTCGGCCAAACAGTTCCTGCGTCCAGCCCCCAGTATGCCGATGGCGCGCCTTAACAACAGCCATGCCATTGGGCCAATTGCCCGGCGCGGCCACCGCTGGCCCGATAAACTGGCGGATTTGCTGGATATCGAAGAAGACAGCAAGATCGGTCTGATCACGTTTGGCGGTGTCGATGTGCCGTTGCCGCTGAATCGGTTTCCCCGCTTGCCGGGGTGGCGTTGGATTACCACCAGCGACCCGGCGGGGCATCCCGATATCATCGCCCGTTCGGCTGTCGATATGGATTTTACCGACATCCTGCGCTCGTGTGATGTGGTGGTCGGCAAGCCGGGCTATGGCACCTTCTCGGAAGCGGCGGTCAACGGTGTTTCTGTGCTTTATCTGCCCCGCCCCAACTGGCCAGAGGCCCCGTGTCTGGTGGACTGGCTGACCCGCAATGGCCGCTGCCTGTCGATTACCCCTGACGATCTGTTTGATGCCGATGCCTTGCTCTCCCAACTTCGTAAGTTGTTTTCCTTTCCGGTCAGGCCGTTGATTGAACCGACCGGAGCGCAAGAGGCCGTTCAGGCAATTTTGCAGCAACTGACGGACAGCCCTAAGCGGCATATGTAGTTGGCAGTGGCGCTGTTCGTTGCCTTTATGGAAACGAACGGTTGATAAACTGGCATGGCGATTGCTTAGTGTGGATTGGGTTGCAAGGGCAGGGTCCCTTAAAACCTCTTGCCGCAGGCAAGCTTCCTCTATCGTCGACTTTGGGCGGATTTCCAACGGAATCCGCCCTTTTTTTGCCTGTTTTTTTGATTGTGCGACTGGCAAAACGCAGTGCATTTTGCATCTGGAAAATGCGAATTGCCTGATGAACCTCTCCGCAATCAAGGATCACACCATGACCCCGCCCAGTTCCGCAGATGATCCTGGCAAGGTGAATTTTCTCTATGTCACCGCGCCCAATCGACAGGCCGCCTTGGCTTTGGCCCGCGCCTTGGTACAAGACCGGCTGGCGGCCTGCGCCAATGTGATCGATGGAGCGACCTCGGTCTATTGGTGGGATGGTGCGGTACAGGAAGAAAATGAAGCCATTCTGATCTTGAAGACTTCCTCAGAAAAAACTTCAGAGACGATTTCCAAGATCAAGGAATTACACGAATATTCCGTTCCGTGCGTTGTCGCCCTGCCGGTGGTGGACGGCAATTCTGATTTCCTTCATTGGGTGCGCGGCCAGACCTTATAGGGCGGGCAACAACAGGGTTGCCACGGCCTGGGCTGCAATCCCTTCACGTCGTCCGGTAAAGCCAAGCCCCTCCGTGGTGGTGGCTTTAACGCTGACGCGGCTTTCGTCGATTGCCAGGATTTCGGCAATGCGGGCCGTCATGGACAGTCGGTGCGGGCCGATCTTGGGACGTTCGCAAATGATGGTCAGGTCCAGATGGCTGATCCTGGCTCCGCGTGCTTGGGCCAAATTGGCGGCATGTTTCAGGAACACCGCCGAATCGACACCTTTCCAGCGATCATCGCTGGGGGGGAAGTGCAGCCCGATATCGCCCGCCCCGATGGCGCCTAAAATAGCGTCGGTCAGGGCGTGCAGGGCGACGTCGGCGTCGGAATGGCCGACCAGTCCCTGATCATGATCCAGACGCAGATTGCCCAGGGTCACGAACGATCCGGGGCCGAATTTATGCACGTCATAACCGCTGCCGACCCGCATCTCCATGGGTTGGGACAGGCGGGCCTGGGCGCGGTCCAGATCGTCGGCGGTGGTGATCTTCTGGTTGGCCTCGCTGCCCGGCACCAGGGCAACTTTTAACCCGGCATGTTCGGCAACGGCGGCATCGTCGGTCAGTTCCTGGCCGATCACGGCGCGATGGGCGGCCAGAATGGGGGCAAAACGGAAGGCCTGCGGGGTTTGTGCCCTGAACAGTCCGGCGCGCGGCACGGTCTCGACGATCAGGCTGTCCTGGCCGCGCTTCAGGGTATCATGAACGGGCAGGGCGGGAATCGCCCCGTCCTGCTGATCCAGGGTGCGGATCACCCGGCTGATCAGACCGGTATCGACAAACGGGCGGGCTCCGTCGTGGATCAGCACCAGGTCTGGCGGGTTGCCCGATGCGGCCAAAGCTTCCAGCCCCAGGCGCACCGAATCCTGACGGGTTGCCCCGCCCAAAATCGGATCGCGCAACGATAACCCGGCGGCGGCGGCGTCATAAAGAGCGCGGTCGTCGGGATGGATCACCACGCGGACTTCGCTGACGGCGGGGTGGGCGGCAAAAGCCCCCAGGCTGTGGCGCAGCACCGGACGCCCGGCCAGATCGCGCCATTGCTTGGGCATATCGCCGCCGAAACGGCTGCCGCGCCCTGCCGCCACCACCAAAGCCACACACCGGGCCATTGCCTGTTCTCCGCACCATTTACATTTCGGGCGCAAAGCCTATGCGGCTTAAGCAGGGCGGGCAAGAGCGGACAATTGCAACCACCCCCTTTGCGGCGACGCGGCCACGGGCTATAGTCAGCCCCATGTTCGATAGCATCCTCATCAATCTGGCGGCTTTGGTCGCCTTGGTCCCCGCCGCGCTGCTGCCGTTGCGCCGCGATGGGAAGCGCGACGGTCTGTTTTGGGGCCTGCTGGCCTTGGCGGTTGTTGGGCCGTTGTCCTGGGCAGTCATTCAGGTGTCCGGCAATTGGAATGCCAGCCTGTCAGCCGATCTGTGGGTCGGCATCGCCGCCAGTTTGATTATTTTCGCCATCGTTTCAGCCTTTGATCGGCAGGCTTGGCGGCTGACCCCGCTGCTGGCCCCTTACATGCTGGTGCTGGGTGTGCTGGCGTCCCTGTTCGCAGGCAGTCCCGAACGTCCGGTGGGCGATGTCCCGTCCGCCGCCTGGCTGGAAACCCACATCATCGTTTCGGTGATCACCCTGGGCCTGTTTACCCTGGGCGCGGTGGCGGCATCGGCTTCGTTCCTGCAATCGCGGGCGCTGAAGCTGAAAAAACCCACCCGACTGACCCGCATGCTGCCGTCGGTGCTCGACAGCGAACGGATTTCCGAACGTCTGTTGGCCTTGTCGGAACTGGTGCTGGGTTTGGGGGTGGCTACCGGCATGGCGATTGAATATCAGGCCAGCGGCAGCTTGTTAAAGTTCACCCATAAGACTTTGTTTTCGTTGATTGCATTCGTCCTGATCGGGCTTTTGCTGATTGGGCGGCGGGTCTGCGGCGTGCGCGGTCAGATCGCGGCACGGGTGATTTTGCTGGCCTATCTGTTGGTCATCGTTGGCTATTTTGGCGTCAAATTTGTGCAGCAGGTGCTGCTGTCATAGCAGCCATCGAAAGTTTGCACCTATTGTGACCATCTTTTTGCATTGCGCCAAGCCTGACTGCCCAATTACTATGCAGGGCTAATCAACAGGCTCCGTGATCAATGTCTCTTAAAATCGGCCCCGTAACCATTGATAATCCGGTGATCCTGGCCCCCATGTCGGGGGTCAGCGATATGCCGTTTCGCCGTCTGGTCAAGCGCTGTGGCGCGGGTCTGGTCGTTTCGGAAATGATCGCCAGTCAGGCGATGATCCGCGCCAACCGCCAGACTATGAAGATGTCCACCAGTTGCGCCGAGGAATTTCCCATGGCCGTGCAACTGGCGGGCTGCGAACCCGACGTGATGGCCGAAGCCGCCAAGCTGAACGAAGACCGTGGCGCGGCGATCATCGACATCAACATGGGCTGCCCGGTTAAAAAGGTGGTCAAGGGCGATGCCGGATCGGCGCTGATGCGCGACGAAAAGCTGGCCGGCGCCATCATGGAGGCGGTGGTCAAAGCCGTCAAAGTTGCGGTCACTTTGAAGATGCGCACCGGCTGGGATGAAACCAACCGCAATGCCCCGCGTTTGGCCAAGATTGCCGAGGATGCGGGCATTCAGATGGTCACCGTACATGGCCGGACCCGCAATCAGCTTTATTCCGGCCACGCCGATTGGGGCTTCATCCGCAAGGTCAAGGAAGCGGTGAAGCTGCCGATCGTCGGCAATGGCGACATCAACACCTTTGAAGACGCCACCCAGATGCTGGCTCAGTCAGGGGCCGATGGGGTGATGATCGGGCGCGGCACCTATGGCCGCCCCTGGTTCCCTGGTCAGGTCGCCCATTATCTGGCTACGGGCGAACGTCAGCCCGATCCGTCCCTGGATCAGCAACTGGCGATGCTCTTGGAACATTTCGACATGATGATCGAGCATTACGGCGCGGAAACCGGCTGCCGTCTGGCCCGCAAGCATGTCGCTTGGTATTCCAAGGGCTTGCCCGGTTCGACGGAATTCCGTTCGGCTATCAACCATTCGCTGGAAGTGGCGGAAGTCCGCCGCATGATCCACGAATTCTATGACCCCTTGCTGCAACGGCAGGCCGCATGATCAAAAAGCTGGCCTTTCTGAACCGCCGATCCTCGATCCGCGCGGTCGATCCCGCCTCGGTTCTCAATGCCCTGAACGCCGCCGTTCTGGTGCTGGATGGGGAAGAGGTGATCCATCAGGTCAACGCCGCGGCGGAAGACCTGTTCGAATCGAGTGCGGCCCATCTGTGCGGTGCGTCGCTGCGGGAAATGCTGCCCGATGACTGCCCACTGTTCACGCTGATCAGCCAGGCCCGGCAGGATGCTTCCTGCGTGTCGGAATATGGCGTGGTGCTGGACAGCCCGCGTACTGGCACCCGCACGGTCAATATCCAGATTTCCCCCCTGCCGGAAGAACATGGCTGGGTGGTGGTGGCCTTACACGAACAATCCATCGCCATGAAGATTGGTGCGCAGTTGACGCACCGCAATTCCGCCCGTTCGGTAACCGCCATGGCGGCAATCCTGGCCCACGAGGTCAAGAACCCGTTGTCGGGCATTCGCGGTGCGGCCCAGTTGCTGGAACAAAGCTGCCCGCCGGAAGACCGCACCCTGACTCAATTGATCTGTGACGAAGCGGATCGCATCGTCGCCCTGGTCAATCGGATGGAAGTGTTCTCCGACAAGCGCCCGATCGAACGTTCGGCCATCAACATCCACCGGGTGTTGGAGCATGTGCGTCGCATCGCCCAGGCTGGGTTTGCCCGCAATGTGCGCTTTGTCGAACATTACGACCCGTCTCTACCTGCCGTGTATGGCAACCGCGATCTTTTGATCCAGGTTTTCCTTAATCTGGTCAAGAACGCCGCCGAAGCCCTGCCCGAGGATGGTGGCGAGATCGTGCTGACCACCGCGTTCCAACATGGCGTGCGTCTGGCGGTGCCGGGCAGCGACAGCCGCATGTATCTGCCTTTGGTGGTCAGCGTGCAGGATAACGGCCTGGGTATTCCCGAAGATTTGCGCCCGCATCTTTTCGATCCCTTCGTGACAACCAAGTCAACCGGAACCGGCCTGGGGCTGGCGCTGGTCGCCAAGATTATTGGCGATCATGGCGGGTTGATTGAATTCGACAGCCAGCCGCGCCGGACGATTTTCCGCGTCATGCTGCCGATGATCCAGAACGAGGACAGCCTCTAAGATGACTTCCACCATTCTGGTCGCCGATGACGACCGCGGCATCCGCACTGTCCTCAGCCAGGCCCTGGGCCGCGCCGGATATGAAGTGCGTACCACCGGCAATGCCGCGACCCTGTGGCGTTGGGTGTCGGACGGCGAGGGCGATCTGGTCATCACCGATGTGGTGATGCCCGATGAAAACGGCCTGGACCTGCTGCCGCGCATCAAGAAAATCCGCCCGGAACTACGCATCATCGTCATGAGCGCGCAAAACACCCTGCTGACCGCCGTCAAGGCGGCGCAGCGCGGAGCATTCGAGTATCTGCCCAAGCCGTTTGACATCCGCGAACTGGTGGGCGTGGTGCAGCGCGCCCTTTCGACCCAGCGCAGCCCGACTGCCGAATCGGCCGAGGACGAAGGCGAAGAGGGGTTGCCCCTGATCGGCCGTTCCCCGGCCATGCAGGAAATTTATCGTACCCTGGCGCGTCTGATGGGCACCGATCTGACGGTGATGATCACCGGCGAGTCCGGCACCGGCAAGGAATTGGTGGCGCGCGCTCTGCACGATTACTGCAAGCGCCGCAACGGTCCCTTTGTCGCCATCAACATGGCCGCGATTCCGCGCGAACTGATCGAGTCGGAATTGTTCGGTCATGAAAAGGGCGCGTTTACCGGGGCCACCCAGCGCGCCGCCGGGCGTTTCGAGCAGGCCGAGGGCGGCACCCTGTTCCTGGACGAAATCGGCGATATGCCGCCCGAGGCCCAGACCCGTCTGCTGCGTGTCCTGCAGGAAGGCGAATACACCACCGTCGGTGGCCGTACCCCGATTCGCGCCAATGTCCGCATCGTCGCGGCCACTCACCGCGATCTGACCTTGCTGATCCGCCAAGGCCTGTTCCGCGAAGATCTGTTCTATCGCCTGAACGTGGTGCCGATCCGTCTGCCCCCGCTGCGGGAACGCTCCGAGGATATTCCCGAACTGGTGCGCCATTTCTTAGGGATGGCGTCAGCCGAAGGATTGCCCGCCAAGACCATCGATTCCCTGGCGATGGAACGGCTGAAGCGCCATCGTTGGCCCGGCAATGTGCGCGAACTGGAAAATCTGGTGCGCCGTCTGGCTGCTCTTTATTCGCAGGAAGTCATTGGTATCGAGGTGGTCGAGGCCGAACTGTCCAGCGTCGCCCCTTCGACGGATTCGCCGGTTGCGGTGGAAAGCGAAGGGCTGGGCGCGACGGTGGAACGTCATCTGCGCGATTACTTTGCCGCCCATGCCGACAGCCTGCCCGCCGCCGGGGTTTATGACCGCGTGTTGCGGGAAGTGGAAAAGCCGTTGATCACCCTGGCTTTGGAAGCCACGCGGGGCAATCAGATCAAGGCCGCCCACGTTCTGGGCTTGAACCGCAACACCTTGCGCAAGAAGATCAAGGACCTGGACATTCAGGTTGTTCGGGGACTGAAATAACCGTTCGTCAGGCTGGACAATGAGCGACAAAACCAACTGGAGACGCCTATCAACCCGCCTCCAGCTATGGGGGCGGCGCGTTGG
>JASLCK010000269.1 GCA_030151865.1 Rhodospirillaceae bacterium
CCGACGACATCACCGTGCCGTTCGGCGGCTTCAAGCAATCGGGCATCGGCCGCGACAAGTCGCTGCACGCCTTCGACAAATACACCGAACTGAAAAGCACCTGGCTGCGCCTGCGCTGACAGCCGCATGTTTGATTGGAGACGCAAGAATGACCATCGTCAATAAGGGAACCGCCTACTGGCAGCAGCTCGACCGCGAGCACCACTGGCACCCCTTCACCGACACCAAGGCGCTGAACGCCAAGGGCGCGCGCGTCATCACCAAGGGTCAGGGCGTCTATCTGTGGGACAGCGACGGCAACAAGATTTTGGACGCCATGGCCGGTCTGTGGTGCGTCAATCTGGGCTATGGCCGTCAGGAACTGATCGACGCCGCCACCAAGCAGATGAGCGAACTGGCCTTCTATAACAACTTCTTCCAGACCACCACGGTCCCCAGCACCGAACTGGCCGCCGCCATCGCCAAGGTGACGCCTGTCGGGCTGGATCATGTCTTCTTCGCCAATTCCGGCTCGGAAGCGGTCGATACCGCCATCCGCATGGTCCGCCATTATTGGGCGACCGAGGGCAAGGCCTATAAGAACTGGATCATCGCCCGCAAGAATTCCTATCACGGCTCGACCATTGGCGCGACGGCGCTGGGCGGGCAGGGGGCTATGCGGGCTCAGGGCGGGCCGTTGCTGCCCAACTTCGCCCATGTCGATCAGCCTTACTGGTACGGCGAAGCCGGGGATATGAGCCCCGAGGAATTCGGCCTGGAACGCGCCCGTCAGATCGAGGCCAAGATACTGGAACTGGGACCGGATAATGTGGCCGCCGTGTTCGGCGAACCGATCCAAGGTGCGGGCGGGGTCATCGTGCCGCCGTCCACCTATTGGCCGGAGGTGCAGCGCATCTGCCGCAAGTACGACGTTCTGCTGGTGGCCGATGAAGTGATCTGCGGTTTTGGCCGCACTGGCGAATGGTTCGGATCGCAGACCTTTGGCATCGAGCCCGACCTGATGACCATGGCCAAGGGCTTGAGCTCGGGCTATCTGCCGATCTCGGCGGTGGCTGTCGGCAAGCGCGTCGCCGACAGCCTGATCGACAAGGGCGGCGAGTTCTATCACGGCTTCACCTATTCCGGTCACCCGGTGGCGGCTGCCGTGGCGCTTCGCAGCATTCAGATCACCCAGGATGAAAAGATCGTCGAACGGGTCAAGACCGACATCGGCCCTTATTTCCAGGAAAAGCTGCGTACTCTGCTCGACCATCCGCTGGTCGGCCATATCGACGGCGTCGGTTTGGTGGCGGCCATCGCCATGGTCGAAAGCAAGTCGCCCAAGAAGTTCTTTGAAGACGGCGGCAAGATCGGCCTGATGTGCCGTGACCATTGCTTCAACAATGGCCTGATCATGCGGGGCGTGGGCTCGCGCATGGTGCTGTCGCCGCCGCTGGTGATCACCCGCGAGGAAGTGGACGAACTGGTTCGGCGCGCCCGACATTGCCTGGACCTGACCGCCCGCGACCTGGGCAAGATGTAATCGGGCCCCAGGCCCGCCGACGACAGGGAGCGCGTGATAGCATGCCCAAAACCGGACTGACCCGCTTTGACCGTCATTCGGCCTTTCAGCAAGGTGCGAAGGGGCAACAGCGCGTCCGTCCGGCCCTGTCGCCGCGCCATCGCGCCATCGGTGCAATCGCGTAAAGAGAAGACGAAACGCCTGGGGCTTTGCTCCGGGCGTTTTTTTATGTTTTCGTCAAATAAGGCGCTGATAAGGGTTGGTGAGTTTCGCGCCATTGGTGTGCAGTTGCGAAGAAAATGTGCATAAAAAATAATCATAAGTGATCAAAAAACAAAAATGCCTATCTTGTAGCCGTTTATTCGTTGACAGGCTCTGGTCGGCATTTAACAATATGATCACATTTTTGGAGGCTTTATGGGGCTGTGTTTCGGGCGTTTGCCTGGGGTAGCCCTTGGTTCACCGCGTGGGGCGCCGGTTCAGGATTGGGGGTTTGTGTGATCACAAGCCTTTGTCCCTTCGTTTCGGGCGATGCAACCGGCGAACACAACTTTACTGGATGAATGTCCGATTACTGGGAGAGGTGCTACATGGCCTGGAAGTGTTCTCGCCGCGTCGCGGCGGCCGCCGTGGTTCTTGCGTCTGTCGCCGGGGCTAGCGCCCAAGCCGAACAGGCAAGCTTGAACATCTATAACTGGAACGATTACATCGCTCCGGAAACCGTTCCGGCTTTCGAAAAGGAAACCGGCATCAAGGTCACCTATGACGTCTATGACGCCAACGAAACCCTGGAGGCCAAGCTGTCGGCCGGTGGGTCGGGGTATGATCTGGTGGTGCCGACCCTGGTGCCGTTCGGCGCGCGTCAGATCCAGGCCGGGTTCTATCAGCCGCTCGACAAGTCCAAGCTGCCCAACTGGAACCATCTGGACAAGTCGCTGCTGGAACGCATGTCGGCCTACGACAAGGGCAACACCTATCTGATCCCCTGGATGACCGGTCTGGTGGGCATCGCCTATAACGTCGACAAGATCAAACAGATCATGCCCGACGCCCCGGTGGACAGCCTGCGCATGATCTTCGATCCCGAGATCGTTTCCAAGTTCAAGGATTGCGGCGTGTCGCTGCTCGACAGCCCGACCGAAGTGTTCCCCCCGGCTTTGAAGATGTTGGGTCTGGACCCCAACAGCCAGGCCATCCCGGACCTGCAAAAAGCCGCCGACGTCCACTTCAAGATCCGCCCCTTCGTGCGTAAGTACGACAGTTCGGAATACATCAACGCTCTGGCCAACGGCGACATCTGTATCGCCTGGGGCTATTCGTCCGACATCCAGGTCGCCAAGCATCGCGCCATGGAAGCGGGCAAGGGCGTGAAGATCGCCTTCTCGATCCCCAAGGAAGGTGCTCAGCGTTATATCGACACCATGGCGATCCCCAAGGATGCCCCCCACGCCGACGCTGCCTTGAAGTTCATGGACTTCATCATGCGCCCGGAAGTGATCGCCAAGACCTCCAATAAGATCTACGTGCAAAGCGGCAATGCCGATGCCCGCCAATTCGTTGACCCCGAAGTGGCCAACGACAAGGGCATCTTCGTGCCGCCCGAGGTGGAAGCGACCATCTATTCGATCTCGCCGTCCACCCCTGACGTTGATCGCGCCCGCACCCGGTTCTGGACCCGGGTGAAGACCGGTCACTAAGCAGCACGCGGCCGTTTCGGGACCACAGGCGTCGGGGCCTGGCGTCCCGGAACGGACCCAATAAGAAAACTTATTGATTCAAACGGACAAAGGCAGGGAGTCCATCCCCAAATGCTCATGACCAGTCAAGACCGGTTCCAACCCTGGACCGACCCGACGGCCGAACCGCAGTTGCGAATCGAAAACATCGTCAAGTCGTTCGACGGCTTCAAGGCTGTTGACGACGTCAGCGTCGACATCTACCGCGGCGAATTCTTTTCGCTGCTGGGTGGGTCGGGCTGCGGCAAGACCACCCTTCTGCGCATGTTGGCAGGTTTCGTTACCCCCGACTCCGGATACCTGACCATCGAAGGCACCGACATCGCGCCCCTGCCGCCCTATGAGCGGCCGGTCAATATGATGTTCCAAAGCTATGCCCTGTTCCCGCATATGTCGGTCGAGGCCAACATCGCCTTTGGCCTGCGCCGTGACGGCATGCCCAAGGACGAAGGTTACGAACAGGTGGGCAAGGCGCTGGAACTGGTGCAGTTGGCCCCCTTTGCCAAGCGCAAGCCGTCCCAGCTTTCCGGCGGGCAGCGTCAGCGCGTCGCCCTGGCCCGTTCGCTGGTCAAGCGCCCCAAGGTGCTGCTGCTGGACGAACCGCTGTCGGCGCTCGACAAGAAGCTGCGCGAAGCCACCCAGTACGAACTGGTCAACATTCAGCAGCAGGTCGGCATCACCTTCATCATGGTGACCCATGATCAGGAAGAAGCGATGACCATGTCGTCGCGCATCGCGGTGATGGACAAGGGACGCATCGTCCAGATCGGCACGCCCGCCGAAATTTACGAATATCCCCAGAACAGCTTCGTCGCCAACTTCATCGGCTCGGTCAATATGTTCGAAGGCGTGCTGGCGGAAAACCACTCCGACCATGCCATCTTGGACTGTCCCGAACTGGGCATGCAGTTGGAGGTCGGGCGCAATATCGGCTATGGCCTGGGCCACAGCGTCCAGATCGCCATCCGCCCGGAGAAATTGCGCGTCGCCAAGCTGCATGACCCCATGGCCCTGACGAACAAGGTGATCGGGCGCATGAAGGACATGGCCTATCTGGGCAACAGTCTGGTTTACCATGTGGTGCTCGACAGCGGCAAAGTGCTGAAGATCACCACGCCCAACCTGGGTGCCGCGCCCGAACGTCACTTCCTGAAGGACGAGGCGGTGCATATTGGTTGGGCTCCCAACGCCTGCGTCGTGGTGGAACCATGAGTACGCTGGCGCGCCTGATCGGCGGCAAGCCTGGCCGGGGCCGCGCTCTGGTCATCGCCGGGCCCTATCTGTGGTTCACGGTGTTCTTCCTGGTCCCGTTCGTGGTGGTGCTGATGATCAGCCTGTCCACGGCGGTGGTGGCCATTCCGCCCTATAAGTGGCTGGTGACCTGGCTGCCCGACGGCACCTTGGACATCGCCCTGCATTTCAGCAACTTCCACTTTCTGCTGAGCGACCCGGAATACATCCTGGCCTATCTCAGCTCGCTTAGGAATGCGGCGGTGACGGCGCTGATCACGCTGTTGATCGGCTATCCGGTGGCCTATGGCATTGCCACCACCAAGCCCAGCTATCGCCCGGCGCTTCTGATGCTGGTGATCATGCCGTTCTGGACCAGCTTTCTGATCCGTGTCTATGCCTGGATCGGCATTCTGAAGCAGAACGGCCTGATCAATAACGCCCTGATCAGCATGGGCCTGATCGATCAGCCGTTGGACATCCTGAACAACCAGTTCGCGGTCTATGTGGGCATGGTTTACGCCTATCTGCCCTTCATGGTGTTGCCGCTCTATTCGACCCTGGAAAAGCTGGATCATTCCCTGCTGGAAGCTGCCAGCGATCTGGGGGCGCGTCCGTTCCGGGCCTTCATCTCGGTGACCCTGCCGCTGTCGGTGCCGGGCATCATCGCGGGCTCGCTGCTGGTCTTCATCCCCGCCGTCGGCGAATACATCATTCCGACCCTGCTGGGCGGCGCCGACACCATGACCATCGGTACGGTGCTGTGGAACGAGTTCTTCGCCAACCGTGACTGGCCGGTGGCCTCGTCGGTGGCGGTGGCGCTGGTCATCCTTCTGGTCGGCCCGCTGATGCTGTTGCAGCACTATCAGACCAAGGGGGAACAGAAATGATCGGCAAGATGCTGCAAGGCCGCTGGCTTTTGCGCACCATGATGGTGCTGGCGATGGTGTTCCTTTATGCCCCCATCATCTCGATCGTGGTGTATTCCTTCAACGAATCGCAGTTGGTCACGGTGTGGTCGCGCTTTTCCACCAAGTGGTATGCGGCCCTGATCGAAGATCAGCAAATCCTGCGCGCCGCCAAGATTTCCTTTGAAGTGGCGATGCTGAGCGCCACCGGGGCGCTGGTGGTGGGCACCTTGTCGGGCTACATCCTGACCCGCTTTACCAAGTTCCGGGGCCGCATGCTGTTTTCCGGCATGGTCATGGCCCCCCTGGTGATGCCGGAAATCATCATGGGCATTTCCATGCTGCTGCTGTTTGTCGGCATGGAACAACTGTTCGGCTGGCCGCAACGCGATATCCAGACCATCGTGATTGCCCATATCACCTTTTCCACGGCCTTTGTGGCGGTGGTGGTGCAAAGCCGGTTGGCGACCATCGACGTCTCGGTCGAGGAAGCCGCCATGGACCTGGGCGCGCGTCCGGTTCAGGTGTTCTTCCTGGTCACCTTGCCGCTGATGGTGCCTGCCCTGGCGTCGGGCTGGTTGCTGGCCTTCTCCCTCAGCCTGGACGATCTGGTGATCACCGCCTTCGTGTCGGGGCCGGGATCGACCACTTTGCCGATGGTGATTTTCTCCAAGGTGCGGTTGGGGTTGAACCCGGAAATCAACGCCCTGGCCACCATCATCATTCTGGTGATCGGGCTGATTTCGGGCATCACCGCGTTCAAGACCGCGTTCAAAAGCCTGGGGGCCAAGCCTGCCGACGATCAGACCGACGCCGCCGCTCCGGCTGCCGTTGCCGCGCCGTCGCAGGCTTAAAAACGAGACAGGGATTCAATAGGGCAGAAAGCAACGGCGCCGGAAAAAAGCCGGGCAGGGCGGCAGGTTCGTTCCGCCCGGCGATTTCGGGAAACCGGCGTCATCGGACAAAACACGTCACAGCAGGAGTGTCACAATGGGAGATCAACTGACGAAGACGGTGCAAAGATCGCGGCGGGCCTTGGGTCTGCTGGCGGGGGCGGCCTGTCTGGCCGGTATCGGGGCGGCTCCGGCCTTGGCCGATATGCCGATTTATTCCAGCGGCGACTTTTCGGTCGCCGGGGCTTTGACCACCGGGTTTGGCGCGTTCGCCGTGCCGGACGCCAATTTCGGCACCGGCACCTATCGCCTCAACAGCGGCACGGTCGCGGCCCAGCATACCCCGGCCTGGGGCGAAGGCTTTGTGAAGCCTGAACTGAAAATGACCTATCGCGGTGACGGCGGTAACACCTACTTCGGCGATGTCAGCGCCATCGGCGCAGGCAGTGCGGGCACCGGCGACGGCAATTCGACCACCGGCACCGCCGGTCATCCCGGTCATTTCGACCTGGAAGAAGCGTATGTCGGTTGGGCGGGTGACATGCCCTATGGTAATCCCGGCGATACCGCCATCCTGACGTTGGGCCGTCAGGCCTTCATGGTGGGCGACAACTTCCTGATCGGGTCGGGCACTGCCAACCAGGGCCAGCGCGCCGCTTACTGGCTGGCCCCGCGCAACGCCTTCAACGGTTTCGGCACCCTGAAGCTGAATGCTGAACCGGTGCGCGCCGACTTCTTCTTGCTGCAAAACTCGGTCGATCAGCATTTGACCCGGGGTCTGGATTATCCCAAGACCACCTTTGCCGGCGCCAATGTTGAATATTTCATCACCAATGCCGCCGCAGGGTCCGATGGTGCGACCAACTATGCTGATCGCCAGTTCTATGTCGGCGCGACCTATTTCAAGATCCTGGATGCCGACAGCACCGGCACCGGGGCCAGCGGTGCCTTCAGCAACCAGTCGGCTGCTGATTTCGGCAATGCTTTGGCCAGTGGCGCCGACCGCAAAGGCATGAACGTCTATTCGGTGCGCTTCGGCGGCAATCCCTTCAGCGGTCCGCCCGCCATCGCCAATGCCTCGCTGTACGGCGAATATGTGCGGGAAACCAACACCGACAATGGCCGTCAGGTCAATGCCAACGCCTATTACATCGAACCGGGCTATACCTTCTCCGACTGGTTCGGCAAGCCCAAGTTCTTCTATCGCTATGCCCATTTCAGCGGCGACAAGAACCAGGGCTCGATCGATGGCGGCGGCACCAAGCGTGCTTATGACCCGTTGTTCTATTCGGCAGGTCCGCGTGATTACGGTAGCTGGTACATGGGTGAAATCACCGGCCAGTACATGCTGTTCAACAGCAACGAAGACGTCCACATGATCGGCGCGTCCTGGACGCCGGATCCTAAGTGGAAGTTCCTGGCGCTGTTCTATCGCTTCATGCTGGATCAGCCGGGCCAGTTGGGCAGCGCGGTGACGTCGCGTCACTTTGACGACGAAGTCAATCTGGTGGCCGAATATGCCTATTCGTCCCAGACCAACTTCGCCTTCACCCTGGGCGCGGCGCAGATGGGGGCGGGGGCTCAGCAGGCCTTCAACGCCAACGCCAACAATCAGGCCAATGGCCGGACCGCCAAGACCGATACCTATCTGGCGGAAGCCTCGGTGATCTTTAACTTCTAAGCCGTCCGCCTTAAATCAGAGGCGGTACTCTCAGAGACGACGCCGGGAGCAATCCCGGCGTCTTTTTTATTCCATTTGACCGGGGCGGCGGGGCTGGAGTAGACCTGCGCGCTTTCCTCGGGACATCGCGGAGCGGCAAGCATGTATGCGGGCATCGATTTCGGCACCACCAACAGCGCGGTGGGCATGATCGGCGACGAAGGTCTGGCCCAGATTGTCGCCATGCCGACCGCGTCCGGTTCGTCCGATACCTTGCGTTCCATGCTGGGGTTTGACCGCGCCTTGCGCGACAGCCAGCGCCGTCTGTTGCCGCTGGTCGGTCAACAGGCGGTCGAGGCTTATCTGGAAGGCGACGGCGATTGCCGCTTGCTGCAATCGTTCAAGAGCTATCTGACCAGCCGTTCCTTCACCAGCGCCAACATCCACAGCACCACCTTCAGCCTGGAAGACCTGATCGCCATGGTGGTCACGCGTCTGCGCCAAGCCGCCGAAGCCCATGGCGGCCATCCGGTGGAACGGGTGGTGGCGGGCCGTCCAGTGGAATTCGTCGCCGAAGACGGCAAGATCGAAGATGATTACGCCGTGGGCCGTCTGTTGCAGGCCTTCAACAAGGCGGGCGTGGCCGAAGTGGTGTTCGAATACGAACCGATCGCGGCGGCTTATTATTATGAACGTGGCCTGGACCATGACGAAACCGTGCTGGTTGCCGACTTTGGTGGCGGCACCAGCGATTTTTGTCTGGTGCGCTTGGGGCCGGGGCGGGCGCGTCTGTCTTCACCCCAGGACGCCATCATCGGCACCAACGGTGTCGGCATCGCGGGCGACGCCTTTGACCGGCGCATCGTCGAAAACGGCATCGCGCCGTTTTTCGGCAAGCATGGTCAGTACCGCAGCGGTGATCGCGATCTACCCGTGCCGGCCTGGGTGTTCGGCAAGTTCGAGCGCTGGCACCATATCGGCTTTTTGAATACGCCGCCGACCTTGCGCATGTTGCGCGACATCCAGCGTTTTGCCCACGAGCCGGAACAGATCGATCATCTGCTGGCCCTGATCGAAGACAATCTGGGCTATCACCTTTACCGCGCGGTGGAGGGCGTCAAGCGCACCTTGTCCGATGCCGACAGCACCGAATTTTGCTTTGACCATCATCCCATCGATATTCGCCGCACCGTGACGCGGGCCGAGTTCGATCAGTGGATCAGCCCCGAGTTGCGCCAGATCGAAGACTGTGTCGATGGCCTGTTGGAAAAGACCAGCATTGCCGCCACCCAGGTTGACCGGGTGTTCATGACCGGCGGCACCTCGCTGGTGCCTGCGGTGCGCGACATCTTTGTCCGTCGTTTCGGTCAGGACCGCATGAGTTCGGGTGGCGAATTCGTCTCGGTCGCCAGCGGTCTGGCCTATCGGGCGCGGGAAGTGTTCGGGCACTGATCCGCCCGAACCTTGCCCAAGCCATCAGATCAGATCGGGGTTCGGACCCCTTGCACCAGGGCCATGTAATCGGGCTCCCGGTCGGGGTCCAGGCGTCCTTCGCGGATCAAAAGATCGATCAGCACCAGGGCGACGTTGAATTTAAAGTCGAAGCTGGTGCGCACCCGTTCGGCCACGGCGTCCAGGTCCATCAGGGTAAAGCCGCTGATCTCGCCATCGGTGTTTTGTGGGCGGAACTCGGTGGACAGTTCGAGATCGTAGAGGAACATGGTGTCGGGCTTCAGGCCCAGATCGCCTTCCATGCAATAGGTCAGCGCGCCGATCGGCTTGGCCTGTCTGGCCAGGGCGGGGGCCAGCCCCGCTTCCTCCGCCGCTTCCTTCAACAGGTTTTCCGCCAGACTGAGACCGGCGGGCTGGCCGCCTGCAATCATATTGTCCAGCTTGCCGGGTTCGACCTCGCGGTCCAGGGCGCGCGTGCCGATCCACAGACGGGTGGTGGTGCCATCGCGGACGATGCCGTTGACATGCAGGCCAAAGGCCTTGGCCCCCAGGACCATGACCCAAGCGCGGTCCAGCAGAAACGCCGCCGGTTCGCCCCATTGGGCAACGATGGGATAAAGTTCGTTGCGCGGCGGCGGCAGCAAACCATCGGCGCGCAGGGACTGCATGACCTTTGTCACCGCCGCGCCGCGCTGATCGGGGCTGGTCAGGGCAGGATGCAGGGCGACCGCCGCGTCGCTGACCACAAAGACATCGGGAAAGCCCACCAACCGGGCGGCGAAGTCGTCGCGCACGCTGCCCAGCCGCTGCCCTTTGACGGTGAAGGGGCGAAAGCGGCTGGGGTCAAAGGCGTTGCAGCGGTGGATATGGTCGAGATAGCTCATGATGGGCAAAAGGTGCGCCGCCGCCCCGGTTCCGTCAAGGGGTGGGCAAGGGGCGAGCGGCAGCGGCTTTACCGGTTACGAAGCGGCGTCGTACAGGTCGTAAAGCCCGTCTTCCTCGCGCCCGATGCGCTGCTTCAGGGCGCTCAGCACTTGATGGGTTTCCTCGACAAAGGCTGACGGATTGGCGGAAATCGCCAGCGGCCCCGGCCAGGTTTGGCGGTAGCGGTCGAAGCGGTCCTTCAGTCCGCCCATTTCCTTTTGGAAGCGCTGGGCGACATCGCGCAAGGCCGGGTCGGTATGCTGCGACAGGCGGGGGTAGAGATTGGCATCTTCCATCGCCAGATGAATCCCGAATTTGCCGAACAGATCACGCACCACCTGGGCGATGGGGGCAGCGTTGCTTTCGATCTGATGCAGGTTCAGCAAACCCTCGATGCGGCTGACCAGGGCGCGGACATCGGCGTGGTGTTGGCGATAAATTTGGGTCTTTTGGGTCATTTTTAGCAGGTCCAACGGGGGTAAAGTAATTTTTTGTTGCTTCATCCTGCTCTACCCCTAGGGGGTCCGCCTTATCCCAAATCAAGTACACGACAAAATTAGTCGGATATTTTTATCCGTAAAATCAAAGATGTTGATGAAATATATGATCAGAACATTTTAAGTTGTCCTTACAAAATATCGTAAGTGGCTGAAACCTAAGGCGAAAGTGTCATGACCCCATGCGCGCAGGCCGAATGGACATCAACCCTGGACCTTTGTAAACTCCGCCCAACTCTCGGGACAGGAGACACGAGGAATGGCAGACTTCCCCAAGAAAAACCTTGCCGATTGGGAACAATTGGCGACCAAGGACTTGAAGGGCGCCTCGCCCGAAACGCTGATTTGGGAAACTCCCGAGGGCATCAAGGTCAAGCCGCTTTACACCGCCGCCGACCTGGAAGGGCTGCAAGACGCCCATAGCCTGCCGGGCTTCCCGCCGTTCATGCGCGGTCCGCGCGCGACGATGTATTCGCATCGTCCCTGGACCATCCGCCAGTACGCCGGTTTCTCGACCGCCGAGGATTCCAACGCTTTCTACCGCGCCAATCTGGCCGCGGGTCAGATGGGCCTGTCGGTGGCCTTCGATCTGGCGACCCATCGCGGCTATGACAGCGACCATCCGCGCGTCGTCGGCGATGTCGGCAAGGCGGGCGTCGC
>JASLCK010000293.1 GCA_030151865.1 Rhodospirillaceae bacterium
TGTCAACACTGCCCGCCGCGATCAGATATGTCGCAGTCCAGATACCGCCGGAATTGCTGGCGGCAACGGCAGCCCCGCCACCGAATTGACTGAAATTGAACGTGACACCACCGATGGTGTCGCTGTTGTTGTCGCCGCTGGCGCTATTATCCCAAGTGGCGGTCACGGTATCGCCGACTTTATAAGCTCCGCCGGTGCCGCTCGCCCCGCTGATGGCAATCTTGGCGCTGGTGGCGGTCGGCGCGACATTGTCCACCGTGGCGTTGGTGGTCCCCGTCGTGGTGGTGGTGTTGCCCGCATTATCCTTGACGGTCACGCTGACATTACGGTTGGTGGCGTCGAGGCTGCCCGCGACGATGGTATAGGTCGCGGTCCAGGTCCCGCTGGAATTGGTCGCCGCCACGGCGGCCCCGCCGCCAAAGGCGCTGAAATCAAAGGTCACACCGCTGATGGTGTCGCTGTTGTTGTCGCCGCTCGCCGTATTGTTCCACCTGGCGGTCACGGTATCACCGACTTTATAAGCTCCGCCGGTGCCGCTTGCCCCGCTCAGGGCGAGCTTGGCGCTGGTGACAGTCGGCGCGATATTGTCCACCGTGGCATTGGTACTGTCCGACGTGGTGGTGCTGCCCAAGGCCGACGTCGCGGTGACGCTGACATTGCGATTGATGGCATCGACGCTGCCCGCCAAAATGGTATAGCTGGCGGTCCAGGTCCCGCCGGAATTGGTCGCCGTAACAGTGCTGCTACCGCCAAACTGGCTGAAGTCAACCGTGACCCCGGTGATGCTCTGGCTGTTGTTGTCACCGCTGGCGGTATTGTTCCAAGTTACGGTGACGGTATCGCCGATCTTGTAAGCCCCGCTAGTGCCGCTTGCCCCGCTGATGGAAATCTTGGCGTCGGTAACAGTCGGTCCGCTTTGGCACTGTGCCACATCGTTGCGCGCCAGAAAGGCGTTCAGGGACGTCGTGTAAATATTGTTGGCCTTAGTCCACCCCTGATCAGTCTGACCGGGATCCCAGAACAAAACATAAGGACCGCCATGTGTTGACACCTGATTGCGGGTATAACCGCCGATATCGACGCCATTATGATAAATTTTGGCGAAACCCGAAGCGCTTTGTGTTCCTGCGGTACAGCCCAGGCAGTGGTCGATATTTTCCATGCCCGCCACGGAAAAGGGCAGGATGCTGTCGACGGCGGCACCAGTGCTGTATTCCAGCACCCAATCGCCGCCAAGCGCCGCCGGACCGGTGCGGTTGGTGGACGCCGCGACATCAATGTTGTTCCCCAGATACCGAGCGAGATCGTCCACGAAATGCTTGCCGGTAGCGTCCGCCGCGACCGAACAACCCATCAGCAGGAAATCACCGCCGGATTTCATCGATGCGCCGATGGTTGCCAGATCGTCGGCACGGCTCGCCAGATCGCCATCGGTCAGCACATGGTTGCCGCCCAGGATAAGGCCGCCATCGCCGCCTTCGGTCACCAGGATGATGGTGTCGAGATTGTGGTACCCAGCCAGGGCCGTGGCGATGCCGTGAACGGTGCGCTGCCCCTGCCCCAACAGGATGACCGGCACGTTGGGGTCCATTCCCGCGATCAGGGTTTGATAATCGGCGACGCTGGTATCGACGATGACCACTTCATGCACTGTGCTGTCGGTGGTGGTGTTGGAAGCGGCGGCAGTGCTGATCAGCGCCGCAGCCCCCGATGTCTGATCGCCCGTAGTCTTACCCGTGGTGTTGCCCGTGTCGGCAGACGGTGCGGGCGCATTTCTGGAGGCGTCGGTCGCGGTCGCCGCGGCGGCCTTGGCAGCGGCGTCCAGCAGCGCCTGGCTGCTGGCAGCGGCAGACGTATCGTGTGCGTCGGCTGTCGCGGCAGTTGTCGCCGTTTTGGTCACCGCTGCCGCCGTGGTGGCGGCGGCGGCATCGAACATCATGCGGGGCTCAAGAGCCAGCCGCAAAGCGCGGGGAGCAGGCTTGAGAACCAGGGAGGACTTGGCCGGGAGGTTCGAACCGTCGGGCATGGCGTTCACTCAACAAAAAGGGGCAGTGCTTTAAAAAGGGGCAGTGCTTTGGGGAAGCGCACGCACTTCCCGTCTTTTATAGAAATCACAGACTCGATGGAGTTTCCAGATGTTTTCATCTAAAACAACAGGGGTTAAAGTATACCAGATGTCCTGATCATGTCGGCTTGTCAGGCGAGACTCAATAATGAGATTGAACAAAAATAAAAGTGTATATCATCAGCTCCGTTTTCTGACGGATTCTTACCCATAAATGATCGCATGAATACGTCATATTCAACGCACGTTGATGTAAACATCTTAACAATCCGACATATCTCAGTCAGTTTTTTAAACAATGTTGTCGAGATGGCATATTTTCTAATACGCAGAATAAGAAATTCATGGGTATCACACTGACGCAGACCGCACCGCATAGACGAGACGTCGGGTTTTCAAAGACATCGTAGGGAACCTTCCCCCATGACCGCAGAGTTGCAGACAAACCGCCCCCCCCAGCAAACAGGCACACAGGCTGCTCCGCCAGAAGGCGTCAGCGTTTCGGTCCAAGACAATTTAGCCGCTCCGCAATTTTTGCCCTCTGACGGCCTGACCCAGTGGTTGGAAGAAACCGGCGGCTGCCTGATGCTGTCCACCTATCAGTCGGGGCGGCTGATTTTCCTTTATGTGATGGACGGACGCCTGCAGGTGTTGGACCGCGTCGTTGGTACCGCCATGGGTCTTGCGGTGGATAACGACAAGCTTTGGGTCGGCAATCGCGAACAAATCTGGAAGTTCGCCAATACCGGCCCAGCCATGGTGGACGGCGTCGCCTATGGTGCGATCTATATGCCCCGCAAGGGCTATTTCGTCGGCCCCTGCGACACGCACGACATCCTGCCCGACATCGAATTCATGGGTGAACGTCATGAGCTGGTGTTTGCCAGCACCAGCTTCAGCTGCATCGCGGCGCTGGACGACCAATACAGCTTTCGCCCCTTATGGATGCCGGACTTCGTTTCCAAACTGAACGCCGAGGACCGCTGTCATTTGAACGGCATCGGCGCACGGGACGGACGGGTCGCCTATGCCACCATCTGCGGCCGCTATGACGAAGCGACGGGATGGCGGGCATCGCGCAATTTTGGCGGCATGGTGGTCGATCTGGACGCCAACGAGATCATCGCCACCGGCCTGTCCATGCCCCATTCTCCGCGCTGGCATGATGGCCGTCTGTGGCTGTTGAATTCCGCCGCCGGTGAATTCGGTTATGTGGACACGGACCGGGGCGGCTTCGTGCGCGTGGCCGATTGCCCCGGCTTCGCCCGCGGTTTGGCTTTTGTCGGCAATTACGCGGTCATCGGCCTATCGCAATTGCGCCCCAACAGCTTCGGCAAGGGCATGGCCCTGCATGACAAGCTGGCGGCGGCACAAATCCAACAACGGTGCGGCTTGCAGATCATCGACCTGCGCACCGGACAGAACGCCCATTGGCTGACCATCACCGGCGTGGTAACGGAACTTTATGATGTCGCGTTCAAGCCCGATCTGCGCCGCCCCTACTCCCCCGGTTTCCGCGAACCCTATATGCACCACCAACGGGTTCACCTGCCGGACGTTCCCTTCGACCATCCCTATCAAGGCGGTCTGCAATTGCTGAAAACCCGACAGCCCGAACCTCAGCAACGACCAAAACCGGCTCCTTAAGAGCCCAAAGACCTGCCCCCGCCCGGCGCTTGAGTGGTTTTGACATCCCCCCACCCTCGTTCCCTCCCCGCAAGGGGGAGGGAAGAGAAGGCGTCGCCGTCAGAACTCCTGGAGCGCAGCGACGAGCGCATTGAGCGCGCCGGAGCGTTAGCGGAGGGAAGGCAAGCTGGCCGGATGGCCTGCGCCCGCCACCTGAGGGACCCCCAAAAAAACGGAGCGCAGCGACTAGCGCGTTGAGCGCGCCGGAGCGTTAGCGGAGGGAAGGCAAGCAGGCCGGATGGCCTGCGCCCGCCGCCTGAGGGACCCCAACATAAAAAAGACCGCGCCCCGAAGGTCGCGGTCTCTTTTCTTTTGGTCCGGGTCCTTCCCACACCGGGTGGGCGGGCGGATTAACCCGCCGGATTGGCGGACCCTGCCGGATGATTGTCCGGGGCGAATTGGCTGGCCTGACTGCCCTCGACGGGGGGATGCAGAATCTCGTCCAGGGTACGGCCGCAACCGATGCACACGTCGTCATCATCCAAGGTGCAAAGCCCGACGCAAGGAGACGTGCTCACTCAGTTTCCCTCCTTTCTGCCGGTGGCCGCCATGGCGCACCTCTCGGCATTGATTTTAACGTAGTGCGTCACATCGGCATCTAAAAGACCCCGCTCCACCATATTTTCAAGAATCGCCAACGCATCGTTAAGATCCATGCCCCGGCGATAGGGACGGTCTTGCAGCAGAGCCTGGAAAACATCGGAAACCGTGATGATCCGGGCTTCCAACGGCAGATCCTTGCCGCTGCGGTGGAAGGGGTAGCCGGTGCCGATCAGGGTTTCATGATGCCAGGACGCCCAATTGGCGATGGGATGATCGCCGAACAGACGGCGCAGCAGCATGAAGGTGGCGAAGGCATGGCGGGTCATGATCCGGCGTTCGCCCACATCCAGACGATCCTGTTTTTCCAAGATGGCGTCGGGAATACGCAGCTTACCCAGATCATGCAGCAGCCCCGCCAATTCGATGTCCCGGCAGCTTTGCGCCGACAACCCCATCAACTCGGCCAGCAGGCGGGCCAGGGCGGCGACATGAACCGAATGTTCGGCGGTAAACTGGCTTTTGGCGTCGATGATGCGGGCGAACAACAGGCCGATCTGGCGCATTTCCGGCCACGACAGCGGGTGGCTGTCGCGCGGCAGCGAAACGCCGTCCAAGACGAATTCGATAACGTCGTCCTCGACCGCGAACCAAAAAGCCTCACTGGCCCCGACCTTCTCGGCGGCGGCGACAAAAACCGGATTGAAAATCGTGCCGCTGTTATCGGCGATGGTCTTCATAATCTGGGCGCAACGTTCGGGATGGCGCACCACATCCAACTGCGCCCGCAAAGCGTCGATGCGGTCGGCCAGATAGATCAGGTTGGCCATTTCAGCGATATCGCCGGGCAAATCGGCGGGCAGGTCGCACCAACGGGTATGGTGCCACAGCACCACCGGAGCCAGTTCGGACAAATAGGGCACATCGGTCAGATAATCATGGCCCCGGCGGCAATGATCCTGCGCCCCTTCCCATTCCATCTGCGAAACCAGCTCGCGGTGTTCCTCGGACTTGGAAACACCGCAATCATGCAGCAGCGCGGCGCGAAACAGCTTGACCGTGCGCTCGGTCGGCCAGTCCATGGCGTCGGCCAGGGCCTGCGCCATGACGGCAACCCGTTTGCCATGGTGGATTTCATCGATCCCCACCAGATCGATGGCCGACGTCACCGCCCGGACCGCGTTGTCCAGACTGATGACATAGGATGTCAGATCAGCCCCTTCCGGCATGGCCGCGATCCTTTCTTGCAAGCGCCCCTTACGCCCATATCAATGATACGCCAACCCGCCCCCTAAGCAAGGTGACGGAGGACTGAAAATCCCCTACCCTGTCCGTCTTTGGCATTTGTTGGCGGCCCGCTATGCCCTTATCGACCACCGAAACACCTTGTTGGCGCAAACGGCTGGGTTGGCGCAAACGGCTGGTGCTTACCGGGGTGAGCCTGTTGGCGATGCTGGCGGCAACTCTGACGCAGCCCGATGCCCAGGCCCAAACGCCGCCGTCAGCCAGCGACATGCAGGCTGCCTTCGCCCAATTGAAAACCCAGGCCGAACAGGGAAACCCGGAAGCCCAGTTCCGTCTGGCCTTGCTTTATCAACGCGGCGTCGGGGTCGAAGCCAAACCGGTGGAAGCCGCCCGCTGGTACCGCGAGGCTGCGCAGCACAACCACGCCGCCGCCATGAATGCCCTGGGCATGATGTTGTGGAACGGCTTTGCCGGTCATCCGCCCCTGCCCGTCGAGGCTGTGCGCTGGTGGCAAGCCGCCGCCCAGCGCGGCAATGTGGCCGCCCAATATAATCTGGGCTCTGCCTATCGGATCGGGGCGGGATTGGCGCAAGACCTGACCCAGGCTTATGTGTGGATTTCCCTGGCCGCCGCCAAGGTGCCGCCGGGTGACAAGATTTTCGGCGAACGCGACGCCCTGGCCGCCAAACTGACGCCCGAGCAAATGGCCCAGGCCCGCCAAAGCATCGCCCAGTTTCAGCCCAGCGACACACCATTGCCGACCGGAACCGCCCCTGTCACGCCACAGACGGGGACCCCCAGTTTCGGCACCGGCTTTTTCGTGCGCGGCGACGGCATGATCCTGACCAACGCCCATGTGGTGCGCACCTGCAAAGACATCACCATCGCCACCCTGACCACCAAGGGCACAGCCAACCTGACCGCCCGCGACGAAACCAATGATCTGGCGCTACTGCAAACCACACTGGCCGCGCCCGCCGTCGCCGCCTTGCGATCCGATCCGCAAATCCGCCCCGGCGATGCGGTGGTGGCGTTGGGCTACCCCCTGAAGGGCATGTTGTCCAGCCAACCGGTGGTCACGACGGGTGTTGTCAACGCCCTGGCCGGGTTAAAGGACGATGCCCGCTATATGCAGATTTCCGCCCCGCTGCAACAAGGCAACAGCGGGGGCCCGGTGGTCGATCTGGGCGGCCATGTGATCGGCGTCGCCAGCGCCAAGCTGAACGCCCTGGCGGTGGCGGCCCTGTCGGGCGACATGCCGCAAAACGTCAATTTCGCAGTGCGCACCTTTGTGGCGCGGCAATTCCTGATGGATCACGGTGTGACCCCAGCCTTTGCCCCGACCGAAACGGAACTGCGCCCCGCCGATGCCGCCGAGATCGCCCGCCCCTTTGTCGTTTCCATCGAATGCCGTTAAGAGCGTCTAGCCATGCTGCATTATGACATGCCTTTATTCCGTCCGCCGTCCGAAGGCGACAACCTGATCCTGCAAGCCACCCTGGGATGCAGCTTCAACCAGTGCAGCTTTTGTTCGATGTACAAAAGCAAAAGCTATCAGGCCCGTCCGCTGGACAAGGTGTTTGCCGACATCGATCTGTTGGCCGAGATGAACCCCTATGGCGACCGGGTGTTTCTGGCCGATGGCGACGCCCTGGCCCTGCCGACCGAAAGCCTAGTCCTGATCGCCGAACGGCTGGCCCATCGGCTGCCCAACCTGACCCGCATTTCCAGCTATGCCACACCGGCCAATCTGCTGCGGAAAAGCGAGGCCGATCTGAACCGGCTGAAGGCGCATAAGCTGTCGCTGGTCTATCTGGGGGTGGAAAGCGGATCGGCGGAAGTGCTGCGCCGCATCGCCAAGGGGGCCACCCCCGACGGCATCGCCGACGCCATCAACCGGGCGCGCGCCGCCGGGATCAAGGTTTCCGCCACCGTCATTCTGGGGTTGGGGGGAAAGCGCTTGGCCGAACAGCATGCCCGCGACACCGCCGCCCTGATCAACCGCGCCCCGCCCAACTTCCTGTCCACCTTGCAACTGACCGTGCTGGACGATGTGGCCGACAGCTTCCTGGCCCGCTGGGAGGGGGATTTCCAACCCCAGGACGATCACGGCATCTTGGAAGAACAGCGCCTGTTGCTGGAAAGCCTGGACCCGCCCAGTCCGGTTATTTTCCGCTCCAATCACGCGTCTAACTGTCTGGCCCTGGCGGGCACCCTGCCCAAGGACCGCGACCGTTTGATCAGCGACCTGAACGGCGCGATGCACGGAGACCGCTCGCTACGGCCGATGTGGATGCGCGGATTGTAAGCCCTCGCCCCTATACGGGGGAGACACGCGATCTTAACAGGATGTCAGGCCCAACAGCATGCCCACACTTTCCCCGTCGATCTGACCATCCCAACATTGGGGGCGGAAATGACGCTGGAAGGCGGTCATCACCTTGGTTAAATCACACGTCGGGTCATAGCCCCATTCGGTCAGCAAGGCGCGCACCCGCTCGGGCGACAGGTCGGTGGGAGTCGGGATCCGAGGGGACGGCCAGACGCCGATGCCATTTGCCGCCAACAGGGGCCAGTCGAACAATTCGCCGGGGTCTTCCTTGCGGGCCGGGGCCAGATCGGCATGGGCCACCACGTTACGGGGCTCGATCGCCGGATGACGCGACAAGATGCCCCGCGCCAAATCGATCAACGCCGCCATCTGCGCCGCCGGAAACGGACGATAGCCGAATTCGTGGCCTGGATTGACCAGTTCGATACCGATGGACCGGCTGTTGGCGTCGCCCTGGCCGCGCCACCACGACACCCCGGCATGCCAGGCCCGCGCCGTTTCGTCCACCAGGGCATAGGTGGTGCCGTCCTCGTCGATCACGTAATGGGCCGACACCTTGGCGGCGGGATCGCACAACCGGTCCAGCGCCCCCTGGGCCGAAGTCATGCCGGTATAATGCAGAACCAGCATGTCGATCACCGCCCCTGCCGGGCGGGGCTCGAAATTGGGCGATGGCCGCATAATCATGG
>JASLCK010000140.1 GCA_030151865.1 Rhodospirillaceae bacterium
GAAAGCCTGATCAAGCGGTTGCGCGCAGCAGCACCGTCGTTGCCGATCGTCGTCGTGACCGGCCATATCGGCACTACCGAAACGTTGGATACAGAGGCGCAGTCCTCGACCCTAACGATCCTGAAGAAGCCGATCAGTCTTGCCGCGATGGCAGAGACAATCGAACAAATGATGCAAAATGAATGATCATTGGGGTACCCACTGGCACTGTCCTACGGTATAGTCATGCCTATTAGGGGGACCCGTGGAGATATCCGCATGCGTATTCTAGTGGCTGACGACCACAATCTGGTGCGTGACGGCCTAAAACCTTTTCTTTATGAATTGGATGGCGACGCCGAAATTCTCGATGCTTCTAACTTTGATGAAGCTCTTGCCACAGCTAAAGCGACCGAAGGTTTAGGTCTGGTACTGCTGGACCTGAAAATGCCCGGCATGAATGGATTGCAGGGCGTCGAATTGATGCGCCGCGCCCGTCCGGGCGTGCCGGTGGTCATTCTGTCCGGCCATGTTGAACGTGACGAAGTTCTGGCCGCTGTGCGCGCCGGTGCCAATGGCTACATTCCAAAAACTATAAGCGGTTCGGCCTTGATCAACGCCCTGCGTCTGGTCCTGGCCGGTGAATCCTATCTGCCGCCCAGCATCCTTTTGGAAAGCGGCGCACCCGAACGCAAGGCCCCGGCCTCGCCACTGGCGACCCTGTCGGTGCGCGAACGTGAAATCCTGGGTTATCTGATCGAAGGGCAGACCAACAAGGAAATCGCCCGCCGTTTGGACTTGCAGGAAATCACCATCAAAATTCACCTGCGCAACGTCTATCGCAAGATCGGCGCGGTCAATCGTGCACAAGCGGTGCGTATCGCTCTGTCGTCGGGCTGGCAGTTGTCCGCATAACGCAACGCGCAACCACGGTTCCCGTTTTTTCGAACGCCCAGGCTCGGCCTGGGCGTTCTTTTTTATTCTTCTGTTTGTCACAGGATCATCACGCCCACAAATAGGGCACATGCCCTAAAACTAAAGGGGGTGATGACTAAAGTTGAGGCACAACCTTTTTTCTCCCCCTCAAATCCCTAGGAACCGCGTAGGCCGGGCAATTGGCACAACGGTTGCTTAGAGATAAAGAACGACAGAAAAAGAGGGGGAGCCGAATGGCAGTAAACGGCATCTTTGACGAGATGTACGGCCCGGATGGAACAGTTCGTCCGCCCTATGACAAAATCGCCGAGTGGCTGGCCGCCACCTCGCCTGAAACCTTCGCCAGCAAGCGCGAACAGGCCGATCTTCTGTTTCAGAAAATAGGCATCACCTTCAACGTCTACGGCAGTACCGCCGGGACCGAACGCCTGATCCCCTTCGACATCATCCCCCGCATCCTGGCCGCCGCCGAATGGCAAAACCTTGAAAAAGGTCTGTTCCAGCGGGTGCGCGCCTTGCAGATGTTTCTGCACGACATCTATCACAATCAGGAAATCATCCGCGCAGGCGTGGTGCCGTCGTCGCAGATTCTGCGCAACGAAATGTACCGCCCCGAGATGAAGGACCTGGACCTGCCCGGCAACATCTATGTCCATATCGCGGGCATCGATATCGTGCGGGTGTCGGAAAATCAGTTCTATGTCTTGGAAGACAATTTGCGCACCCCGTCCGGCGTGTCTTACATGCTGGAAGACCGGGCTGTGATGATGCGGTTGTTTCCCAAGCTGTTTTCCACCAACCGCGTCCAGCCGGTGGACCATTACCCGGCGGAATTGCTGCGTCAGTTGCGATCTGTCGCGCCGGGGCGCGCGGTCGGCAGCCCCACCGTGGTGGTGCTGACCCCCGGCCCCTATAACAGCGCCTATTTCGAACACGCCTTTTTGGCCGAAGAAATGGGTGTCGAACTGGTGGAAGGCCAGGATCTTTTCGTCGCCGACGATGCGGTCTGGATGCGCACCACCCACGGCCCGCGCCGGGTCGATGTGATCTATCGCCGCCTTGACGATGACTGCCTGGACCCGCTGGCCTTCAACCCCGACTGTCTGCTGGGTGTACCCGGCCTGATGTCGGTCTATCGCAATGGCGGCGTGACGCTGGCCAACGCGGTGGGAACCGGGGTGGCCGACGACAAATCCACCTATCCTTATGTCCCCGACATCATCCGGTTCTACCTGGGCGAAGAGCCGATCTTGAACAATGTGCCGACCTATCGTTGCGACCGCCCCGATGACCGCGCCTATGTCTTGGACAATATCGCCGATCTGGTGGTCAAGGAAACCCAAGGGTCAGGCGGGTACGGCATGCTGGTCGGCCCCAAAGCCACCCGCGAGGAACACGACAAGTTCCGCCGCCTGATTAAGGACGACCCGGCAGGCTATATCGCCCAGCCGACCCTGGCCCTGTCCACCTGCCCGACCTTTGTCGAGGAAGGCGTGGCCCCGCGCCACATGGATTTGCGCCCCTTTGTGCTGACCGGCAAGGACGGCATGGCGGTGGTGCCGGGCGGCTTGACCCGCGTGGCGCTGACCAAGGGATCGCTGGTGGTGAATTCGTCGCAGGGCGGCGGCACCAAGGACACCTGGGTGCTGGAGGACTGACCATGCTGAGCCGCACCGCAGACAATCTCTATTGGACCGGCCGCTATATGGAGCGCGCCGAAAACATGGCCCGCATCCTGGACGTCAGCCAGCAATTGGCGGTTCAGGGCCGGGTGGCGTCCCACGAATCCCCGGAATGGGCCGCCGTCCTGGCGGTTCTGGGGGCCGAGGAATTTTATGCCTCGACCCAGGGCGGGGTGACGGAAGACGGCGTCGTCAGCTTTCTGACGTTGGACCGCAATAATCCGTCATCCATCTGGTCGTGCGTCCAGGCAGCGCGTGAAAACGCCCGTGCCCTGCGCGCCACCATTTCGGTCGAGATGTGGGAAAGCATCAACACCACCTGGCTGACGATCCGCGATCTGACCGACGCCGAACTGGCCAGCCGCGACCTGCGCGAATTCTATGAATGGGTCAAGGAACGCTCGCACCTGTTTCGCGGTGTCAGCCACGGCACCATGCTGCATGACGACAGTTTCGGCTTCGTCCGCCTGGGCACCTTTCTGGAACGCGCCGACAATACCGCCCGCCTGCTGGACACCAAGTACCAACTGCTGGCCGCCGGTGGGGCCGACAACGACCCGGCCGCCAATTATTACGAATGGGGCGCGGTGCTGCGTTCGGTCGGGGCGTTCCGCGCCTATCACCAGACCTATCACGACGCCATCACCCCGGAACGGGTGGCCGAACTGCTGATCTTGCGCGCCGACATGCCGCGGTCGCTGCGTTTTTGCTACGACAAGGTCACCGACCTTCTGGAAATGCTGGCCGAAGGGCGCGCTTTAGAATCGGAACGGCTGTCGGGCGAATTTGGCGCCCGTCTGCGCTATGGCCGCATGGAGCAAATCCTGGTGGTGGGTCTGCATGACTTCCTGGAAGAAGTCACCGCCCGTACCGCCCAGGTGTCGCGGCAGATCTCTGAAGACTTCATGATGACGGTATAGGGAGGGGCAGATCATGCGCGTGGCCATCAATCACGAAACCATTTACCGCTATCATGAACCGGCCAAGCATTCGGTGCAGTATCTGCGCCTGACGCCGATTTCCGGGCTGAGCCAGCGGGTTCTAAGCTGGAAAGTCAACGCGCCGGGTTCCTTGCGTCCCTGGACCGACGGCTTTGGCAATGCCGCCCATGTCCTGGTCATGGAGGAACCCCACAGCGAAATCCGCATCCAGGCAGTTGGCGAGGTGGAAATCGCCGATGGCGGACGGCCTTTGCTGGGCGATGGGGAACTGCACTCGCCCGAACTTTATCTGCGTCCCAGTCGCCTGACCGAACCGGATGAACGGCTGCGCAATTTCGTCCAGGGCTTCCGCCCCGGCTTCAGCGGCGGGCCGCGCAAAGGGCTAGAACATCTGGTGCGCGGCATTCAAGACGCCATCTTGTACCGCCCCGGCATGCGTCAAAAGCCGGTCACCGTGCGCCAGACCTTGGACGAAGGGGCCGGACACAGCCAGGATCAGGCACAATTGTTCATCTCCTGCTGCCGCAGCCTGGGGGTGCCCGCACGCTATGTCAGCGGCTATTTGTGCAGCGACGACGTCAAGGCGGGCGGCATCGCCAGCCACGCCTGGGCCGAAGCCTGGTTGGACGGCACGGGCTGGCACCGTTACGACATCGCCAATCCCATGACCAACGCCCAAGCCCATGTCCGCATCGCCATTGGTCTGGACGCCTTGGACGCCACCCCGGTGCGGGCCATGCGCCAGGGCGGCAACAGCGATCAATTGGATATCGAGGTCAGCATCGGCGACGCCCGCCTGATCAAACAACAACAGCAGCAATAAGCAGCAGTACCAGAGGAAACGCGGATTATGACCTATTGCGTCGGCGTTCTGTTGGACGCGGGCCTGGTGATGGCGTCCGATTCCCGCACCA
>JASLCK010000143.1 GCA_030151865.1 Rhodospirillaceae bacterium
CTGCGCGAAACCACCACCCGCGTTCTGGCCAGCCTGACCCCGCGTGAGGAACGTGTTCTGCGCATGCGTTTCGGCATCGGCATGAACACCGACCACACCTTGGAAGAAGTCGGTCAGCAGTTCAGCGTGACCCGCGAACGTATCCGTCAGATCGAAGCCAAGGCCCTGCGCAAGCTGAAGCATCCTTCGCGCTCGCGCAAGCTGCGCAGCTTCCTGGATACCTAGAAGCACACCGCATCTTAAAAAACAAAGGCGGTTCCGCACCAGCGGGACCGCCTTTTGTTTTGGGTAATAGCAATCGATCAGAAGCGGATTCCCAACCCCGCCCCCAAGGTATAGCGCACCTGCGACGGATTGGTTTGCAGGCTGCTGTTGGGGTCTTGCTGAACTTCGATCCGCCCCACCACGCTGATGCTGGGGGTCAAAGCGTGATCGACATTGACGGTCAGGGCCGTGCCGCCGTTCCATCCCGAAGTCCAATTCTGCGCCGAACTGTCGGTCAGGCCGAAGCGGGCGGTGGCTGGGTTCAGACTGAAAGCCCCGCCTGAGGTTCCGGCAAAGCCGCCCCCGGTCAGACCGACCACCCGCAACGACAGGCTGGTATCGGACCAGGCCGAACCCGGCAGAGCATGCAGATCGACCCCCGCCCCCAGCGCCTTGCCGGACAGAGCAGTGACCGAAAAGCCAATGCGGTAATCGCCGATAACATAGCCGCCCAGACTGAGGCCCGACAGGGGCGTCCCGCCACCGCCCGCTGCGTCAGCTTTCCCAATCGCATATCCCGTGCCGGGTTGTCCCGCCCCGCCCCACGAGAGGCTGGAACGGTTCATCGACGGACCAGACGGCGCAGACGCGGCCATCGTCACCTGAGACGCGGCCATAGCCTGCCCACCCAGCCCCAGGCCGGTGCCCAACACAAGAACAGAGAAAGAAAGCGACAGCGGGCGCATCCAAGCACACCCCGTCGATCACAACTGATCGGCGGCCCTGTTGGGGTCGCGTGTCTGACTATCAGACCACCCGATATCCAGGCGGACCCCGCCATGATTCCTCATGACGGGGTTATTATACGCCGTTTGAATTGGAAAAGCGATCAATGCCCCAGATGTGGGCTCAGGATTGCAATTCCGGCAGGCTTTCAAACTGGTCCAACGCTTCCGGGTTGGACAGGGCTTCCTTGTTCTTGACCTGACGGCCATGCACGATGTCGCGCACCGCCAATTCAACAATCTTACCCGAGCGGGTGCGTGGGATATCATCCACCTGCACCACCTTGGCCGGAACATGGCGGGGCGTGGTGTTGTCCTTGATGCGGGTCTTGATGCGGTTGACCAGTTCGTCGGTCAGCTTCAAGCCGTCCTTCAGGCGGACGAACAGCACGACGCGCACATCCTTATCCCAGTCCTGGCCGATCACCAGGGCTTCGGCCACCTCGTCGATGGTTTCGACCTGACGATAGATTTCCGCCGTGCCGATACGCACGCCGCCGGGGTTCAAGGTCGCATCCGACCGGCCATAGACGATGATACCGCCGTGCTCGGTCAGTTCCACCCAGTCGCCGTGGGTCCAGACGTTGGGATATTTGGCGAAGTAAGCGTTGTGATAACGCTCGCCGCTGTCATCCTTCCAAAAGCCGATGGGCATGGAGGGAAACGCCTGGGTGCAGACCAGTTCGCCCTTTTCCCCCGCCACCGGCTTGCCGTCGTCGTTGAACACTTCCACCTTCATGCCCAGGCCGCGCGCCTGGATTTCACCGCGCCACACCGCGCCGGTGGGATCGCCCAGCATGAAGCAGGACACGATGTCGGCGCCGCCCGAAATGGACGACAGGCAGACATCTTCCTTGATGCTCTGATAGACGTAATCAAAGCTTTCCGGGGCCAGCACCGACCCGGTCGAGGCGATGGTGCGCAGATCGGGCAGTTCGTGGGTGTCGATGGGACGCAGGCCGAACTTGGCGATGGCGTCGATCCACTTGGCCGAAGTGCCGAGGAAGGTCGCCTCCTCCGCTTCCGCAAAGTCAAAGACGATGCCGCCCTGCTTGACGGTGGGGGAACCATCATAAAGCAACAGCGTCGCCCCCGACCCCAGGCCCGAGACCAGCCAGTTCCACATCATCCAGCCGCAGGTGGTGAAATAGAACATGCGGTCGCCCGGCCCGATGTCGCAATGCAACTGCTGTTCCTTCAGATGCTGGATCAGCGTGCCGCCCGCGCTGTGGACGATGCATTTGGGCACGCCCGTGGTGCCCGACGAAAACATGATGTAAAGCGGATGGCTGAACGGCAGCCGCTCGAAAGCGATGGTGCCGCCCGCGCTGTCCGTGGTAAACGCGTCCAGGGTAACGGCGTTGGCGATGCCCGCCACATCGGGCACATCGGCCAGATAGGGCACCACCACCACCTTCTGGATGGAGGGAATGCCTTCGACAATGCTCTTCAGCTTGTCGCGCACGTCATAAGACTTGCCGTTGTACCAATAGCCGTCGGCCGAGAACAAAAGCTTGGGCTCGATCTGGCCAAAGCGGTCAAGCACGCCCTGCACCCCGAAATCGGGCGAGGCCGAGGACCAGATCGCCCCGATGCTGGACGCCGCCAGCATGGCCGCGATGGTTTCCGGCATGTTGGGCATGAAACCGGCCACCCGGTCGCCGGCCCGCACGCCCATGGCCCGCATGGCCTGGGCCAGCTTGGACACCAGGGTATAAAGATCGCCGCGCGACAGGCGCCGCTTCACCTTATCTTCGCCCCAGAACACGATGGCGTCGCCATGGTCGCGCATGCGCAGCATGTTCTCGGCATAGTTGAG